>JAOAGT010000005.1:0-93355 GCA_026415615.1 Thermoleophilia bacterium
CCCCGGAAGCCCCAGGCAGTGGTTTCAGGATCGCCTCCCCAGACCACCACCATGTCGCTGTTTTCACAGATGTCTTTAACGATGTTGTCATGCGGGGCCATCATGCCAATGTAGCCCTTGCCCCAAACGTGCTTAGAACCCCAATACCAACCTTCCCAGCTATCGGGGTTCCGCACCTGCTGAGTGAAGCCACCCAGCTTGTCTAAGAGGAGGGTGGAGCAGCCATGCGGGGCATGGACCATCTTGCATTCCCCGTGCCCATCTCCCTGCACCAGAATGGCAAGCGGGCCGTAGGTCTCGCAGATACGCTTGATCTCATCGGCCAGGATCTGCGCAGCCTCGTCCCAGGAAATCCGCACATACTTGCTCTTGCCCCGGTTTTGCGGGTTGCGTTCCCCCTTAGGATCCCAGTCCACACGCTTAAGTGGGTACTTGATCCGGTTGGGCGAGTATGCCCGCTTCTTGTAGGCAAGGCTCCACGGAGCGGGAACCGACTTGTAGAGTGGCTCGAGGGTCTTGCCGTTCTTGGTGATCTTCCAAGGATTGAAGGTCTTGGGATCATACTTCCAATCCCAGTGCAGAGGCCGAATCCGGACGATCTTGCCGTCCTTTACGTCTACGCAGCAGGGACAGGCGCCAAAGATTCCGCCGCTCAGTCCCAGTGCCTTAAGAACGGTCTTCTCGCCCTTGGTCCATCCGGGCTTCCCCGCGGGCGGCCCACCCGCAGTTACTCGTGCATCGCTTTCGTTTCCTGCCATACGGTCACCCTTTCTTAGTCTTACTACTAAGCTTGACCGAACCGCCAGTATACAAGTCCGCCGATTTTAACTAACCCGTCATACGCCTCCCTATCTATGACAAAGTTGCATTACTCGGAGCAGCAAACCACGTGGCCCACCGTTGCACTTGCGCTTCCTCGCCTTTAGCGGCTGCTTAGGTTGGATCCCCGCGAGAACGGCCACCACTTACGGCAGCCCTTCCAGGCAGGAAACTCGGGAGAGCAGCTCCTAACGCGGGATGGGACAAAGCTCGAGAACCTTGTCGGCCGCGTTCACAAAAGGAGCTGCCTCTTGACTTGTGGCTGGCAAGGAAACCATCGACCCGTCTTCGAAGTAAAGTTCGACTTGTGGCTTGCGCGCTCTAACAAAAAGGAGATAGTAAACGCCTCCTGCCACACTTCCTATCAGAGTAAGTGCTCCAAAAATCTTGAGCAAACGCTTCACGTCACACCTCCTCTGTGGACGGAGCGGAGGTCTCATTTGCCGCAGTGCCTTCCCTTATGTCACGGATACATGTCCGCAGGTCATACAAGACCAAGCCAACATGGCTCCGCTTCTTGCCCGTGGCCAGAATGGCCATTCCATCGTCCCGTAACTCCCGCACAACAAACACATACCCGTTCGGCGTCTCAACAACTACTTGAGTCGGCGATGGCGACCCCATCTCACGAGCCCTGGACTCCGCCAGTTGGATAAGTTCGCGAGCTTGGGCTAGCACAGCGGGTCGAACCTCTTCTGGCATGTTTGAAGCCAAAACTTCGTCGCGGCTGAACAGTATGGCCTTGTCAATATCACTCGAGACGTCCAGCATGTCCGCGAACGCCCGCCGTACCACTTCTTCCATGAGCCCCTCCTTGTTCGGCCACCGGCGCTACGCGTGCCGGCTTGCCGTCCAGTTTACACCGAGGCGCCTTCTCGGCTCAAGAAAATTAGGGCCCCGAGAGCCGGTTAACATGCTGACCGACTCTCGGGGCCTCTCAGTACTCTGTTCTTATTGCCCTCGTCCGGAAGTAGAGCGGCTTACATCATTCCGCTCATGCCGCCCATTCCACCGGCGCCTTGCTTATTTTCCTCGGGCTTCTCGGCCACAATAACCTCAGTGGTAAGTATGTTCTTGGCGATAGAGGCAGCATTCTGCAGGGCCGACCGCGTGACCATCGCCGGGTCGATGATGCCAGCCTTCACCATGTCCTCATACTCACCGGTGACAATGTTTAGGCCGTGGCCCTTGGGCCGCTTGCGTACCTCGGCTACCACTACCGAACCCTCAAGACCGGCGTTGTTAGCCAGCTGACGGAGGGGCTCCTCAAGGGCACGAGCCACGATCTTGACGCCAGTCAGCTCATCACCCTCCGCCTGCACGGCTTCCACCGCTGGGATACACAGCAACTGAGCCACTCCACCGCCAGGAACGATGCCCTCCTCAAGAGCCGCCCGAGTGGCGCTTAGAGCATCTTCCACACGATGCTTCTTCTCCTTGATCTCGGTCTCGGTAGCAGCACCGACCTTGATCACCGCCACACCGCCCGCTAGCTTAGCGAGCCGCTCCTGCAGCTTCTCGCGGTCGAACTCGGACTCAGTGGTTTCAATCTCGGCCTTAATCTGGTTGATGCGGGCTTTGATGCGCTCCACATCGCCAGCGCCGTCAATGATGGTGGTGGTGTCTTTGGTTACCACTACCTTGCGAGCCCGGCCAAGCTGCGAGAGCTGGGTGTTTTCTAGCTTGAGACCCATCTCGTCGCTGATTACTTCGCCACCGGTCAGGATGGCCATATCCTCGAGCATCCGCTTGCGACGATCGCCAAACCCGGGCGCTTTTACAGCGATGCCAGTAAAGGTGCCGCGCAGCTTGTTCACAACAAGGGTGGCGAGAGCCTCACCCTCCACATCCTCAGCAATGATGAGGAGCGGCTTGCCCGTCTGAATGACCTTCTCCAACACCGGCAGAAGATCATGAACGGAACCAATCTTGCGGTTGGCAAGGAGAATGTACGGATCCTCCAGCACCGCCTCCATGCGCTCGGCGTCGGTGACGAAGTACGGGGAAATGTAGCCCTTGTCGAACTGCATACCCTCGGTGAACTCAAGCTCCATGCCGAAGGTGTTCGACTCTTCGACATTTACGACCCCGTCCTTGCCCACCTTCTCGATGGCATCCGCGATGACTTCGCCGATTTCGGGATCGTCGGAAGAGATGGTGGCTACCCGGGCTATATCCTCCTTGCCGGAGACCTCTTTCGCCATTCTCTTAATCTCTTCCACCGCAGCATCGACAGCCCGCTCGATACCCCGCTTGAGAGCCATCGGATTAGCGCCAGCGGCAACGTTCTTTAGACCCTCGCGGACGATCGCCTGGGCAAGCAACGTAGCAGTGGTGGTGCCGTCACCAGCCACGTCGTTAGTCTTGGTGGCTACCTCACGCACTAGTTGCGCGCCCTGATTTTCAAATACGTCCTCTACCTCGATCTCGCGCGCAATGGTGACACCGTCGTTAGTAATTGTTGGGCTGCCAAATTTCTTGTCGAGAACCACATAACGACCCTTCGGGCCCAGAGTCACCTTCACGGCGTCAGCCAAAGTATTTATGCCCCGCTCAAGAGCCCGACGGGCGTCTTCACCATAGAGCAACTGCTTCGCCATATATCCAATCTCCTTTCCGTGCTACCGTTATCACCCTTCGGGCAGAATTCCGATAATGTCCGAAGCACGCATGACCAGATACTCTTCGCCGTCAAGCTTGAGCTCGGTGCCAGCGTACTTTGCGTACACAACTATGTCGCCCACGGATACCGGCATGGGGATCAGCTTGCCATTGTCGTCGTACCGCCCCGGACCGACCGCCACCACCTTGCCTTTGGTGGGCTTCTCCTTGGCAGTGTCGGGCAGAACTATCCCGCTGGGCGTCTTCTCTTCCTGCTCGAGGGGCTTCACTACCACCCGATCTTCAAGAGGCACTAGCTTCATGCACTGACCTCCTCCAAATCGTATTTCCCGGCCTCCATGAAATCCTTATACATCGCTTATACGAAACACCGTCTTTCGCTAAATTGGCACTCTCACCCCGAGAGTGCCAAGCGGCGCATATGATATGCGTCGGCTCAAGATTTGTCAAATGAAGACCGCAAGTTCAGAGCAAAGAAAGGGGCCACACGCCCAGCCGTAGCGCCGGTCCGATCACCCCGCTATGACGCCAGGGCGGTCAACGCTCCCTGCGCCAGCATCGCGGGAGGGTACAGCCGCATTGCGGGAGGGGTACCACACGCCCAGAGGCAAAGAGGCAGCTGCGTCCAGATCAAGATACTGCGGAAATTCGAGACGTGGTCCTGAGAGCGCGGCCGCACCGATCATGGCAGCGTTGTCCGTGCAATACTTCAGAGAGGGCACCGCCACCCTAAGTCCAAGTTCCTGGCCCCTCTCGACCAGCCGACGCCTAAGGAGGGAATTGGCGGCCACTCCCCCCGTGACCCCCACAGTTTTGACTCCCTGTTGCTTTGCAGCCTGTAAGGTTTTATCCACGAGGGCAGTGACTATAGCTTCCCGGTAGGACGCAGCCACGTCCGCAGCCCGATTAGCTCTTTCGCGGGAGTCCATGTCACGCAGCAGGTAGTAAAGGGCCGTCTTCACCCCGGAAAACGAGAAGTCCGGCCGCTTGGAACGCCGCAAACCAATCGGCAACACAAAGGCTGTTGGATCGCCCTGCTCTGCGAGCTGGTCGAGCTCTTTGCCCCCCGGATACCCTAAGCCAAGCAACCGAGCTCCTTTGTCAAACGCCTCTCCCGCAGCATCGTCCAGAGTCTGCCCGATCAAACGGAATTTCTGGCGGTCGTCTACCCGTACAAGCAGAGTGTGCCCGCCTGAGGCTACCAATGTGACCATCGGAAAGGCCACATCAGGGTCTGTGAGCCACACAGCAGCGAGGTGACCGTGCAAGTGGTTTACAGGAAAGAAAGGCAGACGTCTGGACCAGGCGATGGCCTTTGCCGTCTGCACACCTATAAGAAGCGCCCCAATCAAACCGGGGCCCACGGTCGCAGCCACTCCACCAAGGTCTCCGATCCAGCACCCGGCTTGCTCCAGAGCCTCTCGCACCACAGCGCTCAAACGCTCCACATGCGCTCTGCTTGCCGCCTCGGGAACCACCCCGCCATAGCGCTCATGAATAGCGTCTTGAGAGTGACTCACCGATGACAGGACTTCGCCCTGGCCCGTGAGTACCGCAGCAGCCGTATCATCGCAGGATGTCTCTATGGCAAGCAACAAACCATCCAAAGACAAGGCCATCGCTCCTTACTCAGCAGTACCCGTCACCAATATCCTTTTCTCCTGAGGGAAAGCGCATCATAACAATCGCATCCTCACCGGTGTCAGGGTAATAACCCCGTCGGACGCCGACCGAACGAAACCCTCGAGATTCATAAAGGCTGCGAGCAGGTACATTTCCTTCCCGAACTTCCAGCACCACCGAAACCAGGTTTGCGTCGGCCTCGTTCAAGAAAGCATCAAGCAACTCCCCTCCTATGCCGCGCCTCCGCCACTCTGGGTGCACCGCCAAGTCAAGCAGGTGCCAAGTCTCGGGGTACTTGCGCCCCACCAGGAAGCCCACCACCTCTCCTTTCTGAGAAGTACAGACCAGGTGAACAGAAAGAGGCTGATCCAGCTCCGCTTGAAACATCGATCGCGTCCACGGACACGAAAAAGACATTCTCTCAATGGTTTCAACGTCCGGAAGATCTTTGCTGTTCATCAGCCGTATGGTGGCAGAGGGCTCATTAACGGCCACGACGAGGACACTCCAATAACAGTGAACTTCCTTGCGACATGCTTCTCATCCCTCATGTGCAGGACGCCTGCTTCCAACCTCACTGGCCCAGGGATCCTTCATCTTGGTGATATGCACATCAGCGTCCGGAGACCGAACATAGATGGGTACGACGCTCTCGGGCGTGCCAGGAATTCCCGGGTCACCCAACGGCAGTCTGGAGGCTCTCCCAGAATCCACGAGCACTGTTCTATCCAAGATCGTCTCTAGGGAACTCCCCGTAGTTCCGGTGAGGAGGTCCTGCCCTTTCACCAGGTACTCGGCGTTCAGCGAGCAAATGCGAAGCTCGGCACCCGACGGAAGTCCAGCCGCCAGACGCGCCTCATCCGCGATTACCAGCGCACCCCCGCGCACAACCTGGCTCAGACCACCCACATCACACACCGCGTGAGCTACTGTCGGCCGCCATAATGCGTGCCCGGTGTGTTGGCCACACTCGGGAGCTACCTTGTCGTATACAGCATAGAAAACCTGCCGCCTATGCGCATCAATCAAAGGCACGAGGCATTCTGCACCCCGCGCCTCTTCGCCCAGAGCCACCGCCACTTGCGCAGCCAAAGCCGCGAGGCTACTTACTCCTATTACGGGAATCTCCAGAGCAAGCGAAATAGCTCGAGCCGTGGCCACCGCAACCCGGACCCCTGTGAATGTACCCGGCCCTACACCGACCACCACTGCGCTTAGGTCTTCACGCTCCAAGCCCGCCCCGGTCAACAATCTTTCTATCATTGGGAGCAAAGACCGCGCCTGACTGCGAGCATCGGTAACACTCTCCCGTCCTATGACCGCCCAGGAGCTGCGTGTTGAGCGGCACTCAGAAGAATGCTGAGCTCTGTATCGCTCCTCAACCCCGCGCGCGACAAGAGCCACACTGCAGACTCTGGTCGACCCATCGAGCGTGAGAACAACTTGCTCAGCCATCAGCGCCTTCCCACCGATTCCTGGCTTCATCAGTCACTGCTTCTATCTGAACCCACCGAGTTTCGGGAGACTCATGCTCAAAGCGAACGATCCACGCTGGATCACCCAGGCGCCCAACACCTGCCCCCGGCCACTCCACTAGCGTCACCGCGTCTTCGCTCACATATTCCTCCAAGGCTAGCGCATCTTCCTGTTCTAGGCCGTCCAGACGATACAAGTCCAGGTGATGCAGAGTCATACGTCCCCGGTATACGTTCGCCAGAGTAAAAGACGGACTACGCACCGGATCTCGCACATCAAGAGCTCGCGCTAAGGCCCTGACAAAGGCTGTCTTACCCGACCCAAGCGGACCCTCCAAGAAGACAAGATCGCCAGCTCTCAGCGCCTTGGCCATCCGCCGAGCCAGACCAGCCAATTTGCCCAGGTCTACCCCCGCATTTTCAAATACCACCATGCACACCTCACCACAACGGGAGTTGTTCTTGAGCCGGGGTCGCCATCGGCTGTGAGATTGGGCGAGGAAATGGTGTCTCCGGAGGCTCCGCGGCCAAGACCTGGACTCGCCGCTCCAGCAATATCTTCAGCTTCGCGAAGTCTTCCTCCAGCACTTTCCGGTTGGCGGGCGTGTACAGCGCGGCAGCGGGGTGAAACACCGGAAATACCAAGACGTGGACCCCGGCAATATCGCGCTCCTTTACCCGACCATGGACAGCAGTAATGCTAAGGTCAGTGTCTGCCAGCAATTTAGTGGCATGGCGCCCCAGCGTGCAGATAATGCGCGGGCGAACGATTGCTATCTGCTGGAACAAGAACGGGCTACAAGCTTCGATTTCGTCCGGGGCAGGATCACGGTTTTCGGGAGGACGACACTTGACCACGTTGGCAATGTAGACCTGTTCCCGCGTAAGACCCAGGCTGCCGATGAGCTCTGTGAGCAGTTTGCCAGCCTGCCCTACAAAGGGTTCCCCCTGCCTATCTTCATGAAAGCCTGGACCTTCACCGACAAACATCAGCTCCGCCTGCGGATCTCCCACCCCAAACACGACTTGCGTGCGGCTCCGGTGAAGACCGCACCGGGTGCAGCCTCGCAGGGATGCATGCAGATCATGTAAGGCCCTTGCCGCCTCTGCCGTGTCCACCTGAGAACTCCTCCTTTGCCCCCTCAAAGGTGCAAGTATTCTGCGTTGCTATCTGTTGCTACGGCTGATATCTTACCTTCACAACTTCCCAATGAGAGCGCCATGGGCGCCAATGACCGCCTACCGTAATTACTAGGAGGCGGATCATACATACTGTCTGAGCCCGGGCTGCTTCCTGGGAGCAACTGGCCAAATCGGTCTGCTCCTAGCAGCGTATCATGAGAGGGAAGAAGGGTGAGCTAGAAGGCGCAGCACCGCAGTAGGCCGCGTCTGGTATCTGGAAGCAGAACCGGAACAGGTAGGTGGCCAATAAGCGTAATACCAACACCCCTTCGTTTCGGAGTCATAGGCGCCGGGAGGCTGGGCGCGAGCCTAGCTCTTGCCTTAACCGCCAAGGGCTCCACTTTGGTGGGATTTACCACACGCTCTTCTGGAGGGCTAGAGCGGGCCCGCGCACTACTCGGAGATAAGTCATGCGCCACAATCGCGCAACTGGCAGCTTGTTCGCCCGATCTGTACATTTTGGCTGTTCCAGATGAAGCGCTACCTGAGGCCACTGACAAGCTGGCTCTCGCACTTGCCGAGCAACCAGCCCGCCGAGAACGGACGGTTTTTGTGCTTCATACAAGCGGCGCCACTTCAGTCACGATCCTTGAACCTTGCCAGAGGATGGGCGCCACACCACTTGCGTTTCACCCGTTGCAAACGTTCAGCGACCCGTCTACGGGCGCAGGCCGCTTTGCCGGCATTGCGATTGCCGTGACACCATTATCCGGCGATCACAACTCGCCTGCTGCACAATTTGGCTTCGCCCTTGCCCGATTGCTGGAAGCGACGCCGTTCTTCTTGCCGGACGATAGGCGCGTTCTTTACCACGCGGCGGCCACTTTGGCGTCGAACTACCTTGTCGCTCTTGAACACCAGGCACGGCGCTTGTTTGTGCTTTCGGGGTTCCCCGAGGAGTCGGCGCTTGACATGTTTCTGCCTTTGGTGAAGGCAACGCTTGACAATATCGAAAGACAGGGAACGGTAAGGGCTCTGACCGGTCCCCTCAGTCGTGGAGACAAGGAAACAGTTCTTAGGCACTTGGAGACCCTCCGGATACAAGCGCCTGACTTATACCAGCTCTACGCTGTTCTTGGCCTGGCTGCGATGAGTATTGTCCGTGAGCGCAGAGAGGTCCCGCCCGACATGGTTGATGCCCTCACAGCTTTACTGAGAGAAGCCGTGTCTGGGGCGGCCACGCCTGTAGTCGTACCAAATAGAGAGTCTCAAACTTAGGTTCAAGACCGAGGCGGTTGTGGGAACTAACTGGATAAAGAAAGGATCTGCAGCATGACACAAGAGCCCCCACAGAAAGCGACACCCCAGTTTGTGACGTTGAGGCTTGACTTCAACACCCAAGGCGACGCCGACATTGTCAACCTCACCGCGGATGTGCGTCGCCTCCTTGCGCAAACGGGGTTAAGAGAGGGGTTGGTCACGGTCTTCGTACCAGGAGCAACTGGCGCAATCACCACGCTTGAATTCGAGCCTGGAGTTGTCCAAGATTTCCGCGCTTTGTTTGACCGCCTTGCCTCGCCCGACGAGACATATGAGCATAACCGCACTCATCCCGACCAAAACGGACATGCTCACGTGAGAGCGGGGCTCTTGGGCCCCTCTTTGGTTGTCCCCTTTGAGAACGCAGAATTGTGCTTAGGCAGATGGCAGGAAATCTGCTTTGTGTGTTTTGACAATCGGCCGCGGGAACGCACAGTGATCGTGCAGATATTCGGGGTGAGGTGACGCGTATGCAACCAGTGCTTCAGCTAGCGCTCGACTTTGTTGATCTACCCCGAGCGCTTAAGGTCGCCGAGGAAGCCCTCGCCGGCGGGGTGGACTGGCTTGAGGCAGGCACTCCTCTTATCAAGAGCGAGGGATTGGAGGCCATCAGACAGCTCAAAGCGAGATGGCCTGACCGGGTAATTGTCGCCGACATGAAGACCATGGATGCAGGTCGAGCTGAGGTGGAGTGTGCTGCGAAGGCCGGCGCCCGCGTGGTGGGAGTGTTGGGAGCCGCCTCCGACGCAACCATCAGGGAGTGTATTGAAGCGGCGCGAAACTACGGCGCAGAAATAATCGTGGACATGATTCAAGTGCCTGACGTGGTCGAGCGCGCCAAACAAGTGGAGGAGATGGGTGCAAGCTACATTGGGGTTCATGTGGCTATTGACGACCAGATGCGGGGGGAGACCCCTTTCGTCGTGCTGCGCGAAGTAGCCCAAGCGGTCAGCATCCCAGTGGCCGTGGCAGGAGGGATAAACTCGGAAACCGCTCCGCTGGCAGTCGAAGCGGGAGCCTCGATCATAGTAGTGGGTGGAGCCATAATAAAGTCTCCCGACGCCACCGCCGCCGCCCGAGTCATAAAGCAGGCCATCATGACACGGACAGCGATCAAGTCAGAGTATTTTGTTCGCGCAAGCGGTCCGGATATACGAGAGATGCTTGCACGGGTCTCAGCGGCCAATGTTTCGGATGCTCTCCACCGAACCGGGGATCTCCCAGGGATAAGACCTCTTACGCCGGGCGCCAAGATGGTGGGGCCGGCCCTCACTGTGCGGACCTACCCAGGAGACTGGGCTAAGCCGGTGGAGGCCATCGATCTGGCCAAGCCGGGAGATGTGCTCGTGATTGATGCTGGAGGAGTTCCACCAGCCGTATGGGGAGAATTGGCTACCAACTCCGCCATTCAGCGACAGTTAGCCGGGGTTGTCATATACGGCGCAGCCCGTGATGTGGGCGACATACGCAAGCTAGGCTTCCCGTTGTTTACTACCCACGTCACTCCCACGGCGGGAGAGGCCAAGGGTTTTGGCGAAATCGGGGTTCCCATACGTGTGGCTGGAGTGCAGGTTTGCCCCGGAGATTGGGTCATTGGCGACGACGACGGGGTGTGTGTCATCCCGCGAGAAAAGGCGGTTGAATATACAAACCGCGCGATGGACGTGTTGGAACGCGAGAATCGCATGAGGGCGGAGATTCAAGCGGGCAGTACGCTAAGCCAAGTCGGCTACCTTCTACGCTGGGAGAAGAAGTAGCAAAGATGGGTACAGTTGCATCCCGTAACGCTATGCAGTGACTCGTATGTTGTCGATCAGCCTTACTTCGCCGAAGCGGACAGCCAACGCGATTAGACATTCGCCCCAGACAGTCTCCATTGGGGCCAATGTTTCAGCATCGACAATCTCGATGTAGTCTACTTGGCCCAAGCTGGCCTCGCCCAGCACCGTGGCGATAGCTTGCTTGAGGGCTGTCGTGTCCTTCACTCCCGTCTTTATTAGCCTCTCAGCCTCTTTGAGCGCCTTGTACAACATCGGAGCTTGTTGACGTTGCTCTCGTGTAAGAAGCATGTTCCGCGAGCTCATCGCCAGACCATCCGGCTCCCGCACAGTCGAACAGGGCACAATCTCTATCGGGAAGTTAAGGTCCTGAACCATCCGCTTTACCACAACCAACTGCTGTGCGTCTTTCTCGCCAAAGTAGGCGCGGTCGGGCTGACAGATGTTAAACAGCTTGGCAACCACCGTGCACACTCCACGGAAATGCCCGGGACGCGACCGCCCGCACAGACCCTCGGTCAGGCCCTCCACGTTGACCCACGTGCAGAAGCCGGGAGGATACATCTCTGCCGCACTCGGGGCAAAAACCGCATCCGCTCCGGCTTGCTCGCACAGCGCCAAGTCTCGAGCAAGATCACGCGGGTAACGGTCAAAATCTTCCCTAGGACCAAACTGGGTCGGGTTCACAAACACCGACACAATAACCACATCGTTCTCGCCACGAGCCCGCCGTACCAGAGAGAGATGTCCTTCGTGAAGGGCTCCCATTGTCGGAACAAGACCCACCGACTGGCCTGCCGCTTTGGCGTTTTGCACCACGCTCCGCAACTCAACAATCTCTTGAATACACCGGGTCACTGCTCACCCTCGGTACTACGTAATCTTTGCCCGCCAGTAAGAACAGAGCTCTCCAACAGCGGGGATCCCGCCCAAGCCCCGCGCCTCACGTACCGCACGCCTGATGCTCGTGGCTACAACCTCAGCCGCAGCGGCTCCTATTTGCAGCAGGCTGGCCGGACGTGCGCCAGTTGATAGCACAAAAATGCAATCACCATCTAGCGGGGTATGAACGGGATCAATGGCCCGCGCCATGCCAGCATGGCTCATACGGGCGACCATTTTGCACTCGCTCTTGGTGAGAGCCGCGTCAGTTATTACCACCGACAGCGTGGTGCTCTCGACCCCGGCAAACCTGGGCTCCGAGTCCATATTCCGAAGAATAGCGGCGCCGCCTACAAAGCCTCTCTCACTGCGAGCACCGGCCAGAACTGATCCATTTTCGTCAAGGACGTCCCCGAGGGCGTTTACCACTGAAAGGGCGCACACTGTAACTCCGGAACCAAGGACCACTGTTGCAAGACCAACTCCGCCTTTTGTCGCGTTTTGGAAGCCCAGGATCTTCCCCACCGTGGCTCCCGTTCCCACACCCACTGATCCCTCTTCCACCGAGGTATCCGCTATGGCTGCCGCGTTGTATGCATCCGCCGGTTTAGGAAAGGCCTCGGAACTACCTAGATTGAGGTCATAAATCACAGCAGACGAAACCAGTGGCACGCGGCCAAAAGGAGTCTGGTAACCAAATCCGCGTTCCCGCAGGAACTGTGACACCCCTGCTGCCGCCCCCAGCCCAAGAGCGCTTCCTCCGGTCAGGAGCACAGCATGCAATTCGCCTACAGCCGCCAAAGGAGAGAGAAGTGCAGTCTCCATAGTGCCAGGGGCCCCTCCGCGCACGTCAACAGACGCAACCACACCCTTGGGCGCCAGAACCACGGTGCAACCCGTCAGGTTCTCGTAATCCGAGAAATGGCCAATACTTATTCCATCGATAGGAACAACCGCAGGCATAGTCGCAGTCAAGCGTCTAGCGCGAGTTCTTGCGCATTTGCTCGAGAAATTCCGCGTTGGAACGGGTTTCCTTAAGTTTCGCGATCAGGAGCTCGATCGCTGCATGAGGATCCAATGCATGGAGTACCGAGCGAAGTTTCCAGACCAGGGCAGCTTCCGCTGGCTCCATAAGAAGCTCTTCCTTGCGCGTCCCCGAGTTTTCAATGTCGATAGCCGGAAAGATGCGCTTGTTAGCCAGCTGGCGACTCAGCCGTACCTCCCAGTTACCGGTCCCCTTGAACTCCTCAAAGATGACCTCGTCCATGCGAGACCCGGTCTCCACCAAAGCAGTGGCTATGATGGTGAGCGAACCGCCTTCCTCGATATTGCGCGCCGCCCCAAAGAACTTTTTCGGCGGATAAAGGGCGGTTGAGTCAACGCCGCCGGAGAGAATTCGCCCGCTGGCTGGCGCCTGAAGGTTGTAGGCCCGCGCCATTCGAGTAAGTGAGTCAACCAGCACTACCACGTCTTTGCCCAACTCCACGAGGCGCTTGACCCGTTCCAAGACCAGCTCTACTACCTGAATATGATTCTCGCCTGGCTGGTCAAACGTGGAGGCGACCACCTCCCCGTTGACGGTCCGCTCCATGTCGGTAACTTCCTCGGGTCGTTCGTCGACCAGGAGAACCATGAGATGGACTTCGGGATTGTTCTTGGCAATCGAGTTGGCAATCTCTTTGAGCAAAGTCGTCTTCCCGGCCTTGGGCGGAGAAACAATCAGACCCCTCTGTCCCTTGCCCAGAGGGCTGATCAGGTCAAGCACTCGGCCGGAGATGTTCTCGGGACCGGTTTCCAGCCGCAGCCGCTCATTGGGGAAAAGTGGGGTAAGGGAGTCAAAAGTTGGCCGGTGGCGCGCTTGCTCAGGATCCATTCCATTTACCGACTGAATCTTGAGCAGCGCTTGGTATTTCTCGTTATCGCGCGGCATGCGCACTTGACCCGTTATCTCGTCTCCTCGACGCAGCTTGAAACGCCTGATCTGCGAGAGTGAGACGTAGATGTCAGAGTCGGACTGGGTATACCCCTGAGTGCGCAAGAACCCGTACCCGTCAGGCAGAATGTCCAACAGGCCGGTACGCAGATGAAGACCCCGGTCTTGGGACTGCTCCTGCAGGATCTTCATGATCAGATCCTGCTTAGAGTACTTGCGGAAATTCTTGATCCCGAGCTCAGCCGCCACGATGTGCAAATCGGACATGAGCTTGGGTTCCAAGTCCACTACCGCTGATGTATTTGTTTCTAAAGTTGCCACGGTTTCGCTTCTTTCTTCTTCGCCCACAGCTCTTCTTCTTTCCCTCTTTCCTCGTCGATTTTTACCCTACTGTCATTAGCTGACGCGTCAACAATCGCTAAACAAGAGAGGTGCACCTTACTACGTCCTTTTCGATAACGTCGTAAAGCGCGTCAACCACCAAGTTCACTGTTTCATCGATATTTACGTTCTCGATGATCAACGTGCCCTCGGCACGAGCGCGCTCCAGAATAAAATCTTGAATCTTTCTAATTTCTTCGAAGTATTTGAGGTAGCGAGCAATAGCCCGCCGACCCGAGGTTTCCTGCTCTCGTACCAAGAAGTGACTACGATGAAGATCCGGATCACTCACCGCAACCACCATAGCCAGAAGCACAACTTCCGACATACGTTCCCGGGCCCCTGAGTCGGCCAGCATGCCCGGTACGACGTGCACACCCTCTATTACTAGGCTTGTGCGTTCTTCTATGGCGCGGTCAAGAATCGCCAGAAGACCTACATTCACGACATCAACCTGCTCCATAAAACCTACCAGACCGTGGTCGAATTCCGAGCTAAGCGGAATCCGCACCGCCGTACCCGCCTCGTACGACGAATAATGCACTGCAGGCATTAGTCGCTGAGAGAAAAAGGCCCTCATGACCTCGCGTATCGAATCCGTCGAAATAATCCTGATTACCCCCAACCGATCCGCGACCTGAGCGGCGATGGTGCTCTTGCCTACTCCAGTGGCCCCACCGATCATGATCACAATCGGCTTGTCTTCGCGGGCTAGCCGATTCCACAAGCGGTATCGCCGTAGGTAAAGCTCGTACCCTTCGGCAGCAAGAACCGTCTCCACAAGTTCCCGCAGCTCTTCTACAGTAGCCTCCCGCGATAACCGCCTGAGAAGCCGGCGTTCCACGCCCTCAGCAACCTCGTAAGCTCGCTCAGGAGCGAGCCCGGTGGCCGTGAGTGTCGTGGCCAGCAACCCTTTAGAGAAGGGAACGCTGTGTCCTTCGCTAACGAGAAATATGGCTGAGTTCCTCCGGCGAGCCGGGCCAATTCCCGGCTCCCTGCTGGCCCTAGGCTGAGTCACTTTATCTATGCCCCCCGCTTGAACCTTTGAATCGCGAGCTCTGTTAGCTCCCCTACTAGGTCTGCGAGCGCCCCCGACGTCTCCCCCGCAGCCTCCACTGGGGTATTGTCCACGGGGATGACGGGCAACCCTCGCTTCGCAGCTTCCTCCGCCACAACGTCGATGGCAGCAGCCTTGATCTCTGTCAGAACCGCTTCCGCTGCAGCCATTTCCGGCCTGTGAAGATCCTCAACAAGAGCACCCCTTCGAGCAAGATTGCCCGAACAGAAAACCACCACACATCCAAATTCCTCTTCCAGGTGAGCGCAAAGACGATGCGCCGGTCCAGCTGAAGCAGTCGTGAAAAAGGCTACCTTTCGCCCCCGTACGTCTTCCAGCGGGCGAGGGCGAAAAACCACCGGAAGCACGGGCATTTCCGGCCGCACCTTCCGAATCGCTCTAGACAGAGCCGCCACTTTTCTGCCGGTTGCCATCGGCTCTTCGGCCATGGTCAACAGCACCGCGTCGCTAGTGAGAAGCCTATACGCGCCAAGGAGCCCCGCCACGTGCGCGACCGGCTGATGCGCGCCAGCGACCAGTAGCCTCGCGTCCGTGGCCACTGGTGGATATGCCGCTCCGCTGCCCTCAAGCACCATGAAACCTGGGTTGAGACTGTTTGCCAACAGAACCCCTTCAACCACGTTTGACACGAAGGGCTCGCCCGCCATACCTCCCCCGCAACGTCGACAGCCTACCGTGACCACCTGGCTCAGAAGAGCGTCCTCGAAGTGATCCGACGCCGCATGTCTGCCTTGCCTACTAAGTGCAAGAAGCTCCTTGACCGTCAGTTCCTGCCGAGGCCAGTTGACTATCTCCGGCTCTGCTGGACCGCCGCGGCCCATAGCCACCACCACTACCGGCGGACCCGACACTATCCCGTTGACCTTGTCCTTGAGCGTCCTTGCTACATACCCGCTTACCGCTGTCTTACCTACTCGCTTTCCTGTACCAACAATGGATAGCGAGGGACTGATACATAGACGAGCTGCTCTCGCAGGACTGAACTGAAAATCCGAACCAACGTAGCTTACGTTTCGCGCGAGACTTTCGCTGATTAGGCAGAAACGCTGTTCGTATCCTACCACTGGTTCATCACTTAGGTCAACGACAACCTCTGGCTGAAACTCCGCAAGTGCTCGCGCCAGACCAGCGCGGGGGTCGCGGTCAAACAACACAGGCACACCATACAGGCCAAGCGCCTCCGCCTCCAAATCGCCTGACTTGATCTTTTCTAGTCCCCCCAAAAACAGCGCCCCTTTGAACACGAAGCGATCCGCAAGAGAGCGCAGCGCATCCGCGACCACTTGCGGATAGTGCTCACCGTCAATGAGCGCGATTGCTGCTGGCCTTCTTTCAACAGGGGCAGTAAGTGAAGAAGAACTCATTGCTGTACGTCAAACTCCACAATGGTCTCGCAGCCGTGGAAAGGAAAACAGCGCGAAATCTGCACGTGGCGGTCCGTGATTCTTATCACGTTGTAGCATGGCTTGGTATCCCCCCTGAGTCTGAGCGTGGCTACTGTTCCCGCATTCACCACATACATATCTTGAAGACGCCAGGCATAGGGAACGTGCTTGTGGCCCGACAGCACGAGGTTTACGCCGCACTCTACGAGCACCTCAAGCACGTCACCGGCATCGTTCACAATATTGCGCTCCCTGCCGGTTCCAGGAACCGGCAAGAGGTGATGGTGCAGGACAAAAATCTTGAAATCCTCCGGTCGCTCCAGGAAGGCTTCCTTAATCCACGGATACCGGTGCCGGCCAATTCGTCCGTTGTCTAGGTCCGGCTCGCTCGAATCCACTCCAACCAGGGTCACTCCATTCTTGCGCACCACCGACTCTCGGGTAGCGAACAAGCGCTCAAAGTGAGCATATCCCACATTGCGACTGTCGTGGTTTCCCGGAACTACAAGCACATCCGGACAATCCAAACGATCTAGATATTCTTTAGCCACCCGATATTCCTGGCGGTAGCCCATGTCGGTCAGATCGCCAGTAACCACCACGACATCAGGCGCCAGATCATTGACTTCCACTAGGGCTCGATCCAGCAGGTTGGATACAAAATACTGGGAACCCGTATGGAGATCTGACAGGTGCGCTATCACGCACGACCGCGTGAACTCATGGCTTGCATCCATCCCCAACGTCCTTAGCGTACCTTTCTCGTCTTGATCCGGCGCCCCCACTTTGTTGTCCCAAGCCACCCAGACCGGAAATCCGACGGAAAACTCAGATCACCCGCAGTACCATGGGATCACTCTTCACACATTCCAAAGCGCTGGTCTTATCGATCGCGGCAAAGAAGTCTTTTTCGCGAGTGGGATGCGTTATCAAGACAAGCTCCGCTTCCGGCCCCCGGCCCTTTTGAATCATACTTGCAATGCTCACTTGATGCTCACCAAAGACTGAAGAAATCTGGGCAAGAACTCCAGCCCGGTCAACCACGCTCATCTTAATGAAGAAGGCCGACTCAACCTCGTCTGCCGGGTAGAAACCAAGATTCCTGTAACACGAGCAGGCCTGCAGGAAGCCTACATCTTTGGTGTTAGCAATGGAGATTATGTCAGCTACTACCGCCGTCGAGGTAGGCACTCCCCCCGCGCCGGGCCCCATTAGCATGATCTCGCCGATAGCGTCCCCTCGGAGAAACACTGCATTGTTGGATCCACTAATCGAAGCAAGCGGGTGGTCCTTTGGGAGCAAGGCCGGGAATACGCGCACGCTAATGCGCTCGTCAATCAGCCGCGCAGCCCCTACCAGCTTGACAACAAAGCCCAACTCCTTGGCATAACGAACGTCATCCAACGTAATGTTCTCTATGCCGGAATAACTGACATCGTTTAACGTCACCCGGGAATGAAACGCGATCGAAGCCAGGATCGCCATCTTGGCTGCTGCATCCAACCCCCCCACGTCGGCGGTAGGGTCAGCCTCGGCGTAGCCCAGCCTCTGCGCCTCGGCCAGAATCTCCCGGTAGTCGCCTTCCTCGTTATACATCCGGGTTAGGATGTAGTTGGTGGTGCCGTTTACGATGCCGTACACAGTGTGGAGTCCGGCAGCAATCATGCTCTCCCGCATGACCTTGATAATGGGCACAGCGCCCGCAACAGAAGCCTCAAACCTAAGGTGCCGGCGCAAATCTCGCGCCAGTGTAAACAAAGCTTGACCGCGTGTAGCAATCAATTGCTTGTTGGCTGTAACCACATGCTTGCCTTTGCGCATGGCGGCATCCAAGTACGTAAAGGCAGCATCGGTCCCCCCTATAACCTCGACAACAATTTCGATGCTGGGATCCTCGAGAATCTCACTAAAGTCAGTGGTAAATAACCCAGGCGGTGCGTCCGGAAAAACCTTCGCCGGGTCTATTTCCAGAATCTTGGCGACCTGGAGGTCGACGCCCGTCCCCTCCAGGATCCGATCGTGTTCCTTCTGTATCAGTTTGTAGGTGCTTGAACCGATGGTGCCAAAGCCCAAAAGGCCGATGCGCACTGTTCTAGTTTCCCACATGAGTTCCCCCTCGCCGCGTGGCCGCTCTTACTGCCTAAGCGGACGGTGTTTCGCTACCAGGTCCGCATAAGTCTCGCGCTCTATAATCAAACGGGCTTCACCTTCTTTGACCAATACCACGGCCGGGCGCAGGTTGCCGTTGTAATTGGAGGCCATCGCATAGCAGTACGCTCCAGTGCCAGGTGTAACCAAGATATCCCCCGGTTCGGGGCGCGCTATCACGGCGTCCTTAATTAAGATGTCACCGCTCTCGCAGTGTTTGCCCGCCACAGTAACCGTTGTATCAGCTGGTTGCTGGGCCTTGTTCGCAAGCATGCCTTCGTACCGCGCGCCATACAGCATGGGCCGGATGTTGTCGCTCATGCCCCCGTCCACGCTAACGTAAGTGCGCACACCGGGTATCTCCTTGATGGTGCCCACCCGATACGCAGTTACTCCAGCCTTGCCCACCAAAGATCTGCCCGGCTCAATAAGCACTCTAGGCATGGGCAGCCCAGCAGCGCGGACTTCCTCTCGCACTCCTTCCACCTTTACCCGGGCATAGTCCGCTATCGAAGACGGAGTGTCATCCTGTGTGTAGCGGATACCAAGTCCGCCGCCTACGTTGAGATAGCGGCATTCAAAGGAAAACGAAGCTCTAGCTTGCGCTACCAGCTGCACCAGGATCTCTATGGCTCGGCGATAGGCGTCCAACTGAAAGATCTGACTGCCTATATGAGCATGAAGCCCCATCAACTCCAACGAAGGGGAACTCATAGCTCGCCGGATGGCCTCAAGAGCCAGCCCGTCTCCCAAGCCAAAACCAAACTTGGAATCCACTTGACCGGTCTCAATATACGAGTGAGTGTGGGCCTCAACTCCCGGAGTTATGCGCAACAGAATCCGTTGTTTAGCGCCCCGCCTGGCCAATAACTCTTCCAGCAAGTCCAACTCTTGGAAGCTGTCAACAACGATGTAACCCACGCCTCCGTCAAGAGCGTATTCAAGCTCGTCACGCGTCTTGTTATTTCCGTGGAAGAAAATCTTTTCCGGCGGGAAGCCCGCCAGTCTGGCCACGTGGTACTCTCCTCCCGAGGATACGTCGATGGAGAGACCTTCCTCGAGCATGAGCTGATTGATGGCCAAACAGGATATTGCCTTGCTCGCGTAGATGATTTCGAAGTCATCAGTATGTGCCGAAAAAGCGGACTTGTATCGGAGGCACTGGTCGCGGATTGTCGCTTCGTCATAGATGAGAAGCGGGGTCCCGAACCGCTCGGCCAACTCGACAACGTCGCAGCCGCCAATCTCCAGATGCCCGGCTGCGTTACAACACGCAGTAATGGGGTAAACAAGGGTGTGAGTCAACGGCATCCTCCTCGGTCCAAGAGCAAGCGTACGTTACCACAACCAGCGAGCTGATAGAATGGTAAACCGAGAATGACCCAAGAAACGCCCAACTTCTCGTACTATCGAGGGACTAAACCGCCTAGCTTTGCCACCCGCACAGAGCTAGAGGCGGCCAAGCTGTTTGACTATCATCGGATAGCCTGGGAATACGAGCCGCGCACTTTCGTACTGGAGCAGGACGAAAACGGCAACATTGTCGAAGCTTTTACCCCGGATTTCTATCTACCCGACCTTGATCTTTACGTCGAAGTGACCGAAATGAAGCAGTCCCTCGTCACAGCCAAAAACCGGAAGGTTCGTAAGCTGCGCGAGCTCTATCCTGGAGTAAGGATCAAACTTCTCTACCGTAGGGATTTTGTCCGGATGGCGCAGCGATATGGAATTAGACTCTAGAGCAACCGACAACAGTTTGGATGCCTTTCTGGAGGCACCCCAACCAGAACCTAGCGCCCGAGTGGGTGAGGTCTTTCTAGACCAGGAGACCATTGCCCGACGCGTTAGAGAGCTCGGCGCACAAATCACTGCAGATTATCAGGGTCAAGATCTCCTCCTGATCTCGGTGCTCAAGGGGGCAGTCTTCTTCATCGCCGACCTAGCGCGCGCAATCGATCTGCCAGTTGAAATAGACTTTCTCGCTATCAGCTCGTATTCCGAAGAACATGTGCACGCTGGAACTCGGGCCATTCGCTTCCTCAAGGACCTTGACCACCCCATCAAGAACCGCAACGTCCTTATTGTGGAGGACATGATCGACTCGGGCCTCACGCTGCACTACATAATGCGGTCGTTAGTTTTGCGTCGTCCGCGCAGCCTGGAGATTTGCACCCTCCTTGACCGGCCTCACCTCCGCCTTGTGGATTTACCAGTGCGGTACAGAGGGTTTGAAGTGCCGGATGACTTCTTTGTGGGCTACGGCTTTGACTTTCGCCAGCTCTACCGGAACCTGCCATATGTGGCTTATCTCGAGCTGGAACCGGAGCAACCCACATTGTTCTAATTTGCAGTCCACCCCGGATGTCAACCCAGGTGACAGAAGTATGTTTCGCTTCGCAATGGCGGCCTAAGGAGGTGCGTACCCTGCGCATTCGCGGACGCCTTTACCTTCCACGTACAGACGCTGAGCAGGCCCCTGGGCTGGTAGTAGGACACGGAGCGGGAAGCAGAGCGACTCGTCACCACGATTTCTGTCAGGCGGCGTGCGAAGCAGGATTTGTTGTGTTGGCATTCGATTTTCGCGGACATGGTGAAAGCCAGGGTTGGGCTGATGGCCCGCTTGAACTGGATGTACTAGCCGCAGTGCAGTACTTGCGCGAACACCCCGCGGTCAACCCCAATCTGATCTGCTACCGGGGATCGAGTATGGGCGGCTTCTACGGCCTTCGCGCCGCCCCAGAGGCTGGTTTCCTAGCCATGGCGCTGCTCTGCCCAGCTAGCGCCAAGGTCATGCTCACGGGGCTGGAAGAATCGCACAGCAAAAGTCGGCCGCACCAAGGAAACACGACCGGGCAGCAAGCCGCTCTCAGTCCCGAGCCCCAAGCTGGTCGAGGGCCCGAGCCCACACCAACCGACACGCCACGGGCTCGGTGGCGACGAGCCCTTCTGCGGCAATATTTCGAAAGAGAACTGTTGCGAACACTCGGGGAGGGAGTCGGCTGTCCGGTGCTGATACTTCACGCCCGGGGTGACGATGTGGTGCCGCTCCAGGATTCACTGTTGCTAGCGGAGAATCTTATGGGAGAGACCACAATGTGGATCTTCCCCGGAGGATCACACACATCGCTACAGCATGACCCCGTGGTACACCGCCTTACCGTCGAGTGGCTGCTCCGACAGGTGGATAGGGCGCGGACGCACTGAGACAGGGCAATCTCGTAGCAGGCATAAAAAAAGAGAGCGGAGTACGGGATTCGAACCCGCGACATCCAGCTTGGGAAGCTGGCACTCTACCAACTGAGTTAACTCCGCCCGTTGCCGGAGCGCCGGCGCGCTTGATGATAGCACAAATCGGACTCACCTGAAAATACCTATGCGGGGAAATCGCGGCCCTCGGTGACTCCCCGTCCGCCCGAAGCGGACATTCGTACGCTCCAACTGGATGCAAATAGCGACAAATTTGTTGGCACCTCGCTACGCTGACACTTGACATGGCGGCAGGAAGGTCTACAATAGGCTCGAGTCCCGAGAGATCAGACGCAGTGTCTGAGGAGCTCACAAAGGGACCTGTGGAGGAAACGCAGAACTAAATGGCTGCGGAGTACAGTGAGGCAGGTCTAAAGTGGGAGCCGTTGAAAGGCACAAAGCGAGGTCACTCGGGGCTCGCTTTTTGTGGTTGGCACTGCGGGCAATAGACGCTTCCCCTCCCAGCAACTACTACTCGAACTAGAACCGCCCCACAGCGAAAGCAGTTCTCTCCTTGTCTTCCGTACGCCCTTAGCCATTTCTGAAATCCCCCTGGGTTCCCTTTGGTATCCATAAAATCAGAAATTGAACACCCCAAGAGTCTCACCCCCTCTCCCAATACCCGCCTAATCTCTGCGGCTAGGCGCGCCGTTTCGCGTGGACCTAAAGTGAGGCAGGGTCGGAGCGGACACAGCCTTGCCCACCAAAGAATCTCGTCAGAGTAGATGTTTCCTATCCCGCTCAATTGACGTTGATCAAGGAGGAACGCTTTCAGGGGAGTTCTTCTGCCAGCCAATCTGCGCACAAGGTACTCCAAGTCCCACTGTCCCTGCCACGCGTCGGGGCCAAGAAGAGAAAGTCGAGACGCAGGACCCCCTAGAGTTAGATGCAGGCGACCGAATTTGCGCATATCTCGAAACTCAAGGTGACAAGTCTTGCCGCACCGACTACGAAGCTCAAAGGCAAAGCGGGTGTGGTCGCCAGCATCGGGCGGGTCGACCAACAACTGCCCTGTCATGCCCAGGTGAATGGTCAGATAGACGGGTGCCATGTTGGCTTTGGGAGGATCAAGCTCGACCACCAAGAACTTTCCCACCCGTTCAATCAGACCAACTCTTGCTCCTGGAAGCTGGCTCTCCAAGTCTTCGGGGGTGCAGTCCATAAGCATGCCTGGCTCCACCCGAAGAACAGACACGAATTGTGATCCTATCAGAGCTTCGGCCAGCTGGCGTCGGATTGTCTCGACTTCAGGCAGCTCCGGCATGCTCGTCCTATTCTGCAGAAGCCCTACATGCTTTCGGGAGCGCTCACTCCCAGCAGGTCAAGACACCGGCCGATCACGCGTTTGGTAAGCACACAAAGAGCAAGGCGCGACGCCGCTGTTGCTGGCTTAGTGCCAAGTACGCGACAATGGCGGTAGAACACGTGAAAGTCTCCTGCCAGATCTTGAGCATACGCAGCAATCCGGTGAGGAGCTCTCCGCTGGGCTGCATCTTGCACCACCGCCCCAAAGCTTTCCAGCCGTTTGATCAGATCCCGCTCGTATACGCTGGAGAAAACCGCCCTGTCAGTAGGGACCGCCGCCTCCAAATCCAGCGGCGCGTTGCGCAAGATGCTCGCGATGCGGGCGTGAGCATACTGTACGTAGTACACCGGGTTTTCCTGAGACTGGCGTCGCGCCAGATCAAGATCTAGATCCAGCGTCTGGTCGGGGGAACGTGACACTAAGAAGAACCGGGCTGCGTCTACCCCGATAGCCTCAGTGAGTTCTCTTAGGGTGACCATTTCGCCCCGGCGAGTCGACATCTGCTTGAGCTCTCCCTGCTCGAGCAAATTGACCAGCTGGCCAATGATCACTTCTAACGTGTCAGCCCGACCGGACAAAATCTCAACTGCCGCTTTCATACGGGGGACATACCCATGGTGATCTGCGCCCCAGATGTTTATGAGGTGGTCAAAACCGCGCTCGAGCTTGTTCTCGTGATAGGCGATGTCGGCCGCAAAATAAGTGGGCTGGCCGTTTTTTCGAATAAGCACGCGGTCTTTATCGTCACCCCGCGTGCTCGTTCTCAGCCATATCGCTCCATCCTTTGAATAGGCTTCACCCGAGGCAAGTAGCCGCTCAACCACCCTTTGTACTCGACCGCTCGTGTGAAGAAAGCTTTCGCTGAACCAGACGTCAAATACAACTCCGAAACGCTCTAGTTCTTCGCGAATCTGCGCAAGCATTGCTTGGCAGCTCCGCTCCCTAAAGTAGGCAAGCGCTTCGGGTAAGCCACGGACTTCGGGCCACTCCACGCTCTCTAAAGCAGCTTCGCCTTCTTCGCCCTCGTCCTCGTCTAGAAGGTCAACCGCACGCACCGTCGCAGACAATGACTCTCGTCCACCCTTGCTAAGAGCAGCAGCCACTTCCTCCAAAACGCCAAGGTACTTATCTCCGACCTCCGCTCTTAGAGCAAGAGCAATATCCTTAACGTATTCGCCCTGATATCCATCCTCAGGTACGGGCAGTTCGACTCCAAACGACTGGGCATATCTCGCCGCTACACTGCGACCGAACCGGTCCATTTGACGACCATAGTCATTTATGTAGTACTCGGTGGAAAGGGTGTGCCCGCTGTACTTCAACAATCGTTGGAGAGAGTCGCCGTAAGCCGCGTAGCGGCCGTGACCTACATGCAGAGGACCATTTGGATTAACACTTACAAACTCAAGATTTATCCGCGGATAAGGCTTGTCGGTCCCCTTCCCTATCAGGTCCCCCTGGGCCAGCATCTCTCTTACTGCCTGCGCGTAAGCAAAGGGCGACAAGTAGAAGTTGAGGAAACCAGGGCCTGCCACCTGTATGTCCTCCACTACCTCCCTAACCGGAGGCGCAGCCAGCAAGCGCTCCCTCAGCTCCTCGGCGAGAACACGGGGAGGCGCGCCAGCTCTCTTGGCCACCTGCATGCACATTGGAGTGGCGTAATCCCCATGAGCCTCCTCGCTAGGACGCTCTAACTGACACACGGGGATATCCTTCAAGCCACGCGCTTCCGCCCATTCGGCGACAACTCTCTGCACCCGTTCAGATATCACCTGCTATGGCTCCTTCTTCGCTCTTTGCCCTCTTTGTTCACCAGAGACAACAATGCAGTGGCAATCAACGGTGATAAGGCTCTCCCCGCTCAATACGGATGGCGCGGTATAGCTGCTCAAGGACGATACAGCGCGCCATCTGGTGTGGGAAGGTTAATTTTGACAGAGACCACACCGTATCCGCCTTCTCCAGAATGCCAGCAGACAGTCCCGTTGGTCCACCAAGGACAAACTGGAAACTGCTCGTCCCTGCTCTGAGTTTTTCCGCCAGAAATGCACTCAGCCCTTCCGAAGAAAACTCTGTCCCTCGGGGGTCTACAGCTATCAGAAAAATGTCGGACCGCAACCGCTCCAGTAACTGTGCCGCCTCTTTGGCCTGCGCCTGTGTCGTCCCCATACTCGAAGGTGCTTCAGGGACCTCTCGTACCTCGATCCGGGCATATGGACGCAAGAGCCCCACGTAATGATCCCATACACCCTGGTACTCGCGATTTAGCCGACCCACGCAAATGAAAAAGAACCGCACCACCGCTTATAGGAAGGGCAGATCCTCGTCGAAATCTTCTTCTTCAAGTAGCCTGCGCTTACGCCTCTCCCCCTTGTCCATCGACTCTCTCACAAGGGTAGGCATAGCTCGCCACAAGCAAATGTCTTTTCTCAGATAACGATCCTTAATCTCTGCTGTGCACTCCATGGTGCATGTCAGACAAAGATCCGACTCGAGCGCCACCTTCTCTCGCCAAGGCCTCTCGCCCTCGTCGATGCGGCGATAAGCGTCGAGGAGCAGCGTGTCAACATCCAGAGGACGAATCATGGGTAGCGTAAACTGTTGGTCTTGTGCTCTTAGACTAAAGTTCCCCAGATTCCAGAACATCAGCTGCAGGACCACGTCGCCTAGATGCTTTTCCAACACATCCTCGAGTTTCTCCAGCTCCGCTGACGCAGCTTCCAGGAGATAAGCTGCGACTGGCTTTGTATCCCCTTCCTCTGCCGCTAACATCCAGCATGCTCTAGCTCGCCGTTCCTCAAGAAGGCCGGAGGTTATCAGCCGCGCCTCCAGCTTTTCGTCCCACTCAGGCATGCTCGCCAGTGCAAGCCGCCCTCTATCGAAATACAGATTGCCCCTGTCTTCGTAGTCTTCCACCACCAGACAGCCGGATTTTCTCTGCATGGCCAGAAACTGGAAAACTGCAGTGAGTGGGAATTCTTCTATGCGGCCCCATAGCAACATATGCTGATTCTAACCCAACCCCGGCGCGTTTGTATCGGTTTAGTTCAGAACCGCCCTTGAGAGCTACCACTGGACAGATTTCGCCTTAGCCGATACAGTCTTGGCGTTGTTACAACAGTCACGGACCAAGGAGGTCAAATACATGGAGCAGACCAAAGAAAAGGTGCTCGCAGCGGTGCAGGACACTACCGCCAACCCAGCACCCCTGGGACTCCTGGGCTTTGGCATGACCACCGTGTTGCTCAACATTCACAACACCGGCTTTTACGAACTCGGGGCCATGATTTTGGCCATGGGAGTCTTCTACGGCGGCCTCGCTCAGATTTTTGCCGGCTGGATGGAATGGAAAAAGGGCAACACCTTCGGAACGGTGGCCTTCTCTTCTTATGGCCTTTTCTGGCTGACGCTCGTTGGCCTCCTCTTGGGCCCGAAGCTTGGCTGGTGGGAAGGCACCTCTGAGGGCCTAATGGCTTGGTACTTCTTCTTCTGGGGACTCTTTACTCTTTGCATGTTCATTGGCACTCTTAGACTTAATCGGGCGTTGCAAGTGGTCTTTGCCACTTTGGTGATTCTCTTCTGGTTGCTCGCTATTCGCGACTGGGCTGGCGGCAACGAGATCGTCGGCAAGATCGCTGGGTGGGAAGGCATTATCTGCGGTCTATCCGCTATTTACGCCGCCTTTGCTCAGATCCTAAACGACGTTTACGGGCGTGTGATTCTTCCTCTTGGCCCAGTCAAGAAATAGCTAAACCAAGAAACAGCCGCCGGTGGGCAGATAACACCGCCGCGCTTTAGACGGAACGGAAAGCCCGGGGAAGAAAGCACCACTTCCCCGGGCCTCTTTTACCACCACTTTCCCGGGCCTCTTTTGACAACGCCAATTCAGTCTCTGAGTGCCTTGGCCGCCAATTTCCGAGCCAAGCGCCACACTGAGCCCCGGCCTGGGGCAAAAAGATAGGCCACTAGAAAAATCGCGGTCGCCGCCAGTACTACCGCCGCACCCGAAGCCACGTCGCAGTAGTAGCTAGCGTAAAGCCCCGCTACAGAAGAAACAACGCCGATTGTCGCCGAGACAGCCATCATGCTCGGAAGGCGCCGGACCAAGAGATACGCTGCCGCCGGAGGGGTCACTAGCATTGCCGCCACCAGGGCCACCCCGACAGCTCTTAGCGAGACTACGATGGCAACCGCAAGAAGCACGAAGAGAACTGTGCGAAGCAAGCTTGTCCGCAACCCGAGAGTGCGTCCCAAGATGGGGTCAAAGGAAAGTACCAGAAACTGGCGGTATAGAAGAAACACGGCAAGTAACACACCAGCCCCCAAGCTTCCCGAGAGCACGAGGTCAGCGCGGCTGATGCCTAGGACGTTACCAAAAAGCACGTGAGTGAGGTCAGCAGCGTACGAATCCATGGTGCTCATGAGAAGCACCCCAAGTGCGAGAGCCGCCGCGAAAAAAATGCCGATGGCAGTGTCCTCCCGCACTTTACCTGAACGTGATACAAGGCTTATGCCTGCCGACACCAGCAGCGCCGCCACCAGAGCCCCGGCCAAAAGATTGATCCCAGCTAAGTAGGCCACAGCTACGCCGGGCAGTATGGCGTGAGCCAGAGCATCACCCAAGAAAGCCATGGCGCGAAGAACTACGTAACAGCCGATCACCGAGCAGACGATCCCGACGATCAAGGAGCCAACCAACGCCCGCTGCATAAAGGCATAGGAAAATGGTTCTGTTATCCAGTGCATCATCTGACCTCAAGCGCTTTCGTGCGGCTTATCACACGACTCGCATAGGCAGCTGTCTGTTCCTCCCACGGGGCCGTGCCCTCCACAACACTGGTCAACCACTGCAATCTTCCCGTTGACAAGCACCATCTGACTGCCGAAGGCCCGGGCCAGATTCTCCTGGGTAAATACCTCCTCAGGCATCCCCGCCGCGACCAGCCGGCGGTTGAGGAGCACCACCTCATCAAAACGCGCCGAGGCGAGATCAAGATCATGGGTCGAAACAAGTGTAGTTACGCCCTGATGGCGCAGCTCGTCGAGCAATCCCAGAATGGCCTCCTTGGTGGCAAGGTCTACACCTGTAAAAGGCTCATCCAGTAAGAGCACATGGGGCTCCTGGGCCAAGGCTCGAGCAAGAAACACTCGCTGTTGTTGTCCACCGGAGAGCTCGCCTATAGGCCGATCAGCCAAGAAGGCAACTCCTAACCTCTCCAGGCTACTCTGTATGAGTTCTCGGTCGCGGGAACTGAGGCGTGCCAGCCACTTTCCTTGACCGTAGCGCCCCATGGCCACAACGTCGTAGACAGTTACTGGAAAACGCCAGTCGACCTCCTCGCGTTGAGGCACATACGCTATAGGGTCACGGATTCGAGAGGGCGAGTGTCCATGAATCAGAACGCTGCCTTCCTCGGGAGAAACCAGTCCCACCAGTACTTTAAACAGTGTTGACTTGCCCGCGCCATTTGGCCCCACTACTGCCACTTGGGCGCCATGACGCACGCGAAGAGTGATCCCATCAAGCGCTTTCTTCCCACCATACGAGACAGATAGGTCCCTCATGTAAAGAAGCGAATCCTTCTCCAGGGCAGCGTCGGCCAACTCTCTTTTCGCTCTGCTAGTCCCCAGCCTCCTCACCGCAACGCCTCCACGATCCGCGTTACGTTCCACCGCATCATATCCAGATAAGTCTTCGCAGCCCCACCCAACGAATGAACGCGCAAGTCAGTTATCAGTTTGACTCCCGCCTCATCAGCAACTTGCTGTGCTACTTGCAGGTTATCACCCGCCTCTACAAAGATCGCTGGCGCCCCCGTTTGTCTGATAGCCTCCACCAGACCGCTGAGTTGGCGAGGGGAGGGCGAGCCTTCCCCAGACACTGTGTTGAAGACAGCCCCTATAATGGTGAAGCCGTAGCGCTTGGCGAAGTAACCTAGACTCTCGTGATTGGTAACCAATAGACGCCTCGACGGAGGAATGGAGGCGATCTCCTTTCTGATCCACGCGTCTAGTTCCTGTAGTTGTTCGTTGTATTGAGCTTCAAGCCTGTGAAACACACTGGCTCGGGCTGGCACAAGTTTCGACAGCGCCTCGGCAATGTTCCCGGTATAAGTAACTATGTTAAGGGGGTCCAACCAAACGTGCGGGTCCTCTGACCTACCCGGTATGCCTTCTGCGGCTTCCACAAGCCGAGCTCTGTCCACTACCACGTTGTCGATAAGCTCATCGAGCGAGGGCTCAAGCCCGCGAACGTTTATCACTACCAGGTTGGCCTCGGAGAGGAGACGAGCATCCTTGGGAGTCGCCTGAAAAGCGTGCGGATCGACTTCTTCTGGAATCACAGCTTGAACTGTGGCCATCTCGCCAGCTACGTTCTTGACAATGTCGGCCAAGAAGCTTAGGTCGGTGGCTACCAGCAGCTGCCCCCCCTCCTGCGCACCCGCCTGTTTGGAGCAAGCACTTACCGACAGGAGCGCGAGCAACAGCAAGATAGCAACAACCCAGCGCGCCGACCGCGCTCTTGCGCGTCTTAGACCTGACCATGTGCTACACGACATCCAAATTCCTTTCTGGATTACTTTCCAGCAAGCTGAGCAAGAAAGGCTCGGTCACGCACGTAAATGACGCGACCACGGGATTCAATCGCTCCAGCTCGCTCCAGTTGCGCCAATGACCGAGAGAGGGTCTCGGGGACAGTTCCCAGAGCTGTCGCCAGCTCCTTCTTTGACAAACTCAACGTTATGGCGTTGTCCGAGGGGCTATCTGTCCCCTGAGAAAGGATGTAGCTAGCCACACGTTCCGATACGTCCCGCAGGGCAAGGTCTGCAACCAGCTCGGTGAGAGCACGTAAGCGTTGCGCTAGAACAGCAAGAAGTCGTACAGCCGCTTCAGGGTTTTTCCTAACTGCGGCAAGAAAGCTACTTCGGGGCAAGTAGACGGTTTTCACCGGCTCCAGCGCCACCGCGGTTGCAGGGTACCTCCCCCCCAGCAACGCCGCTACCTCCCCCAGTGGTTCACCAGCTCTCGCAAAAAGCAGGGTCTGCGCGCGACCGCGAGGGGAAGTCTTGTAAACCTTCGCCCTGCCGGCAACCAATACGTGCAACCCTTCGGCCTGTTCGCCTTCTCGGAAAATCACCGCGCCCTTGTCAAACTGCAGATGTAAGCCTCCACGGGCCACTTCTTCTAGACCAGCATCTTCCAGAGCGCTCAGAAACCTGCTGCCGGCCAAAAACGCTCCTGTCAAGGTTTCCCTCCCAAGGTAAGACCCTCACTGGCCGCGTACGCCACACTTTCCGTCCAGTCATTGGATACTGGACCTAAGCTTCTTGACCTCAGTTTCTTGATTTGTGTCAAGAGCAGCACGGGCTCCCGTTTATCTTAGCCTGCCCAGCGGTATCAGATATCCAGACTTCTAAGGCAAAGTTGCAGGCCGTCCAAGGAAGGGAGGCATCATGTTCTGTTACCAATGCGAGCAAACGGCGCGTTCAGTGGCATGCACCGTCAAAGGGGTGTGTGGCAAAGAAGATCAGGTAGCCGCACTGCAGGACGCCCTCGTGTACGCCTTGAAGGGACTGGCGTTAGCGATTGAGCGCTACCCTGACTCTCGCTCGCTTTCTCGTGACATATACCACAAGCTCGCCACAGGCCTGTTCGTTACGCTCACTAACGTGAACTTCGATCCCGTGGCAGTGGCCAATTGGGTGCACGAGGTGACAAAGCTTCGCGACAGCTTAAAGGACGAACTGGTAGCGACCAACCCTAGCATCGCGTTCCCTGAGGCACCAGCGAATTTTGTACCTGCGGAGAGACTAGAAGAACTAGCCGACCAAGGCCGCGAGCATGGCATCAACAACGAAGCTTCTCGAGACCCCAACATTCGCTCCCTACAACACACTGTCCTTTACGGACTGAAGGGCATAGCTGCTTATGCCCATCATGCTGCTGAGCTTGGCTACCATGACGAGCAGGTGGACAGATTTCTAGTGCAGGCCCTTTGCGACCTAAGCCGATTTCAACAAGGTGACCTGGGTGCCTGGGTAGATAGAGCGCTACGGGTGGGAGAAATCAACTACAAGACCATGGCACTCCTGGACCGAGCCAACACTGAGACGTTTGGCGTCCCGGTTCCTACAGCCGTGCCACTCGGGGTAAAGAAAGGTAAGGCCATCCTCGTATCAGGTCATGACTTTCAGGATCTGCAAGCCATATTGGAACAATCACAAGAAAAGGGCATAACTGTCTATACACACGGTGAAATGCTGCCCGCTCACGCCTATCCCAAACTCAAGGCGTATCCCCACCTGTACGGGAATTGGGGCACCGCTTGGCAGAATCAAAAAAAGGAATTCCCAGAGTTCCCGGGTGCGATTCTTGTAACAACTAACTGCATCCAGATTCCTCTGGACACCTACAAGGACAACGTCTTTACCTCCACGGTGGTCGGAGTGCCCAATGCCCGACACATCGAGGGACGAGACTTCAGCGCAGTGATCGAACGCGCCCTTGAGCTTCCAGGATTCCCTGCTGATGCACCGGGGAAAACTGTACAGGTGGGATTTATGCGTAACGCGGTTCTCGAGCACGCCGAAAGCATCATCGCGCTGGTGAAAGCTGGCAAGATCCGCCACTTTTTCTTGGTGGGCGGGTGCGACGGCGCCAAACCTGGCCGGGACTATTACACGAGATTCGTTGAGCTGACCCCTCCGGACACCATCGTCCTCACCTTGGCGTGTGGCAAATACCGCTTCTACGACAAGGATCTGGGAACTATTGAGGGTATCCCGCGCCTACTCGACATGGGGCAGTGCAATGACGCCTATTCAGCCGTCCAGGTAGCTCTAGCACTCGCCGAAGCATTTGGGGTGAACGTGAACGAGCTACCTCTCTCGCTTATCCTTTCATGGTATGAGCAAAAAGCGGTGGCCATTCTGTTGTCTTTACTTAGCCTGGGGATCAAGAACATCCGTCTAGGTCCTACTCTGCCCGCATTTCTGACCCCGGATGTCACGGAATATATCGTCAAGAATTTTGACCTTAAGCTGATTACTACCCCGGAGGAGGACCTGAAAGCGATTTTGGGGTAGAGATTAAAGAGGCAGGCATTTCGGGCCAAAGATACAGGTATATCGGGCGCCGGCCCAACGAAGGTTGCCTTCGTTGGGCCGGCGCCCCACCCGCACCGCAATCGCGCTCTACTGCGGATACAACAGCCCCTTACATCACGATCTTGTTTAGCGGATACTCCACTATCCCCTCGGCACCGGCCTCCTTCAACCGGGGAATTATTTCGCGCACGATAGCTTCATCAACCACGGTGTTTACCGCCAGCCACTCTTCGTCGCTTAGTGCGGAAATAGTTGGTTTGCGTAGGGCTGGCAGCACGTTCAGTACGGCAGGAAGATCAGACTTGCGCACGTTGAGCATCAAGCCCACTTTGCTCAGGGCCGCTATGGCCCCTTGGAGCAAGAGAGCGATGTCCTCGATCTTGCGCCGTTTCTGCGGATCCTGCCAGGATTGAACGTTGGCTATAAGTTGCGTATTTGACTCAAGCACCGTCTCGACAATGCGCAGTTTGTTGGCCCGGAGCGAGCTCCCCGTTTCTGTGACCTCTACAATGGCGTCCGCCAAATCCGGCGGCTTAACCTCGGTGGCTCCCCAGCTAAACTCCACCTTGGCGTTCACGCCGTTTGCCGCCAGGTAGCGCTTGGTGGTCTCAACCAGCTCCGTGGCGATTACTTTTCCTTCCAGATCTCTTACACTCTGGACGGGGGAGTTCTCCGGAACCGCAAGCACCCAGCGCACCTTGCCGAAACTTTGCTTTGCATAGACCAAGTCGCAGACCGTATGGACAGTAGCCCCGGTCTCCTTGACCCAATCAAGTCCGGTTATCCCGGCGTCAAGCACGCCGTTCTCTACATACCTAGCCATCTCCTGAGCCCGGATAAGCATGCACTCGATCTCGGGATCGTCAATCGCTGGATAGTAGGAACGGCTACTTACAGTCACGTTAAACCCAGCCCGTCGAAAAAGCTCAACGGTGGCATTCTCCAAACTGCCTTTAGGAAGACCAAGTTTTAGAACCATTCCGTCTCTTTTCTCTTGACTAGACCTCCTTCAGCGTGAGAGGTTCTCCGCAACATATGAACCCCTCCACCGAGCAGGTCTCTTCTACGTCCTCATCCTCATCATGACTGCACTCTGCAATCACTTCAATTTCTAGTCCGCAGTGCTCGCAGTAGTAGACTTCGCCTTCTCGCATTTCATCACAACGTGGCATCTCACCCTCCTTGTCTTGCATGCTCCCCAGACCGAACTGTCAGTTACTCTCGACACTCGATCCCCCAACGTGCGCATGAAGATACTCGCGCGGGTCGGTCATGCACCGAAGGGACTCAAGACTTCTCCAGATGAGCGACAAACTGGGCAGATCGCTCCATCCACCTGGTCGACGCCTAAACAAAGCGCTTGCCGCCCTACGGAGAAGCACCTTAGGCGAGTAGACGGTAGTATACAGCCGGGCGTATTCTCGGTAGAACTTCTCCAGCCCAAGCTTAGTAGGCAGGACCGCGTGAGCTAGATCAAACAGTTCCCAGTCCCGCGTGATCAACGCCTCTTGTAGTTGTTCAAAGAGGGCAGTACCCGGAAGCGGAGTCAAAACCGTGAACCAAGCGTTAGGAATCGCGTGGCGCCGCACATAATCCCGTAGTCGGCCAAAATCCCGCTCATCATAGTCCGGGTCAACAATGAGCGTCCCGTAAGTGTTCATGCCCACCTTCTTGAGCACCGAAAGGGCTGCCTCGTTGGTCTCCACGGTGTTAGCCTTGCCAATGTCTTGCAATTCCCCTTGATCGATTTTTTCTAGCCCCAAGAAAACTGTGACAAAACCGGCTTCCTTTAGCTTGGCCATGGTCTCCGGATGGCGCGCTACAGAGTCGGTACGAGCTTGGAATATATAGCGTTTGCGCACGCCCCGCTCAAGCAGCAGATCGGCAATCCTTTCCGCGCGTCGTATGCTGGCCAAGAAATTGTCGTCCGTGATGAAGATGTTCTTCATTTCGATGGACTCTAACTCATCCACAACGCGTTCCGGGCTCTTGAATCGCACCCTCCCCTGGTGAAAGCGCCAAACACTGCAGAAGGTGCAGCGGTACGGACAACCTCGCGAAGTCTCTATGCTCGCCAGCCGCCCCCTCAGACCCAAGTGGTAGCCCCGACTCCAACGGCTGACCAAAGAGCGCGCAGCGAAGGGAAGATCATCGAGATTTGAGATCAGCGGTCTTAGACCAGTTGGCAGCTGTCCGCGCTCGGTGTTAACCACAAGACCAGGCACGGTCTCCAAACTCTCACCGCACGCCAAAGCGTGCAGCAAGTGTGGTGTTGTAGCTTCGCCTTCCCCTAACACAACCGCATCAACCCAGGGAACCGCGAAGTCGCCCGGGCTAAGCGACGCATGGTGCCCCCCCACAAACACAAAGGACCGAGGCCAGAGAGTCTTGACAGTCTTTGCGATTTCCAGACTCTCGCCCACATCTACCGTAAAGGAGCAGCTAATCCCGCAAGCATCTGGCCTAAAGCTTTCGACCGCCCTCTCCAGACTCACGCGAGGTAACAGATCAACGATCCGCACCTCATGCTCGCTGTGGAGAGCCCCGGCAATCATCTCCAACCCCAGCGGCTCCACTAGGGCCATGCTTCGAAAGCCGCCCTTAAATCCACCCCGACGCCGCTGCCTCGGCTGCACCAAAAGCACCTTCATCCCAACCCCCGACCTGTTCACAACAATCCTTCTCTACAGAAAGATCGCACCGGCCCGGCAGTAGGCCAAACAAGCGCCTGGCAATAGGCCAAACAATTACTTCCAACATACCACGCAAGGGCTGGTATGCTAGGCGATGTCTAAGTTTGATGGCAGATTCTGAGAAAGCCAAGGAGTATGTCAGCCATGCAGTGTCCACACTGCCAGGCCGAAATTGACGCCAAATTTCACACTTTTGCCTTGGGAGAGGATCCGGACGGGGCTTGGCAAGTCGCGACGACTCGTTGTCCCGTGTGCGATCGGATCATTGCCCAGCTGGTAACGGACTCTGGACGCACCTACCCCGCCTGGCCGCCCAGCTCTCTACGGCCAACACTGAGCCGGGACGTCCCTGAGCCGTGGAGAAGTGATTATCACACCGCCTGTCAGGTCATGTGTTATAGCGAGGAAGCCGCTGCCGCTCTGGCTAGGCGACTTCTAGCCCGTCTCTTACAGGAACAGCTAAGACTGGAAGGGCGCGATCTATCTGAGCTGATAAGCAAGGCTGCTGCTCTTGTTCAGATGCCCTCATACTTGAAAGAAGTACTTGACCTGTTTGCCCAAGCAACCCATCTGACAGCAGACAACCCCAAGGCCACATATCCGGACAGGCTTGTCCCTGTTGAGCCGGGCGAAGCGCAGTGGACGCTGGATGTTGTTGAGTCCTTCCTTGAGTTTGAATTCATCTCCCGAGCAAGAGTAGAGCGCAGAGCTAGCGCGCTTAGGGAAAAGCTGGGTCTGGCTAAGAGCGACCAAGGCGCTGACGTTCAGGAAGGCGTGGAGCATTGAGCACGGTTAGCAAACATGAGCTTGAAAGGCGTTCGTCGGCCGTCACCCTCTCCGACATGGAGGTTTTTATTTTTCCGGAGCTCATGTTCGCGTTAGTCTTGGCGAACATCATGTCCCCCCGGATATGGAAGTGGCGTGAAGATCCATGGTTTGCCGGCATCCAGAAGATGACTCCCTATCGGCGTGTTCTGCGGGTGAAGCAGTACATCATGGATCACTATGCTTTCAACCTGGATCTTGACACTTGGGGTCTTACCACAAAGACAAGAGAGATCAATCGGTTCCGGGACTACGTAAGTCCCGAGGCACTGGCCCAGTCTAATGCCCTCTTTGGCTACGAAGGCGACAAGTACTACTTCGACATAGATATTCGCACCCACTTTGGCCTAGACAAATACGACGGTGAAGTGATCCCCTACTGGAAAACCGAGACAGTGGAGGCCATGGACGCCTTCCGATACAAGCCTGGCTACAGCACCGGCGCGGGAGAATGCGTTTCGCTTGCCGCACTTTACGCGGCCTCCCTCTTTGTGGTGGCTGGCATCCCTCTACGCGACATCTTCCTCATGGCCACCCCACTCCACTCGCAGAACTTTGTCGACATCGGCCATGGCATTCTCACTAATAACCGTCGGCTGGTCACAAAGAACATGTGGTTTAACGGTACAGCTCTTTCGGCGCAAGCTCGTCGCGCCTTGGAGAACGAACGGGTAACAATCGTGGCTCACGAGAGTGGTTGGATTCACATCCTCTACCCACGGGCCACGATCGACCAGGTCGACTATGCGCGATTTGAGAGTAAGTTGCGCCGCTTCTTGTTGACCCCGATCACCCCGGAGATCTTGGGTAACTTTGTGCGCCACAGCTTGGACATACAGAAGTGTTTCCAGGTTCGTTGGCAGAACCACGGCGCCGATCGCTACATTGCCATGGAGAAGCTCCTAGCGTACGAGTACGGCTGCCCTTATCGCTTTAACGACGACACCAGGGAACTTCTCATGCGCGAGGTGGCGGAAGAAGATTTTGAGCCAAGCCCTCTACCCGATCGCATAATTCTTGATGATCTTGTAGAGCTTGTGCAGGACCGTCCTATCGATCCGCGGGACACCAAAGCGGTGCAAGGACTCGTTGAGGCTCTAGGTAGCACGTGTCTTCGCGTGCAGGACACGGTCGACCGGCTACGCCGGTTCTGCTGGACGGAGCCACGGCTCCCCGAGGCGGCGAGCAAGTCTTTTGATCGCAGTCAGCCTAGCCTAAACCTCGATCCGTCTATGGAACGACCGGAGATTCTCGCGCGGCTCGAATCACTCCGAGACCAAAATGAATACGCTTTTCTGGCTTTCTATGCTTATCGCGACCTTAATCGCACCGAGGCAGAACCCTTCTTGAAAGCGGCTATCGAGCGATCTCCAGTGTCGATTGCCGGCTGCCAAGGTCTTGATGACCAGGCCGTGGTGTCTTTGGTGCAACAATTGCCGGATGAATCCATCTACGATGAACCCGGTCGATTGGCGCAACCAGACGAGGTCTGGAACTACGGCCGTGGAGATGGTGTGGAAAAAGCTCTCTTAATCGCTAACGTTCTTCGCTCCCGACACCCTGAGTGGCCCCTGGTCCTTGAAGTGCGTCCTGATTCGGCTGTACTGGTGGTGGGCCAAGAGCAAAGCACCTACCGCTTTGCCAGCCGCAAGAGTTTGCGGCCACAAGTATGGAACCTGGGAATCTGGGAGCCAGGGCCGGGGCAGGAGCCACCCCTCTCCTCGGGCTAGAACAAGCCCGCGGTCTTCTCCACAGATCTATTCAAATTCTTCCGTCTCCTCTGACGTATAAAAGAGGTAAATGTCGTCGCCGGTGAGCGCCTCTTCGCCGCGAGCAAGCAGATGTTCCTCGGCTGCGTCGCGAAAGGCTGCCGCGTCATCCTCCATCTTTCGTAACAGGTCAGGAATGCCTTTTTCGGAAAGAATTGCACGAGCGTCCTCATGCAGGCGCTTACTTCCCCCTAGCCTTATCGCCTCATGCAGAATCTTGCATGCCACCATGTCCCGAAAATCAACGAAGGCCGACTGCTCCCTCACCCGAGAAAGTGGCTTAACAACGTAATCAACCTCTTCGCGATCCGATGGATTGATGAGTAAACGATATTTCCACTGGTAAATGAGCTGATCGATCTGCTCAACCACATCGCCAGGCAGATCATCCTCGACCAAGACAACAATATCGATGTCCGAGCCCCTCACCATAGCTCCCGTGCTGCGCTCGGGGCGCGGGCAATCATGCGCCATCCCGTAGACCACGTCTCCCGCCAACAGCAGACAGATACGTCGGCAAAGTCCTCTTTCCAAAGCCTCCGCCTTGTCGCAGACGTCACTCGCCAGGCGCTCGGCAAGACGAAGCTTGGCGGCCGTGATCTCCTGTATACGCTTTGCCAGCTGGGCCGCTTTGGTCTCAACCGCAGAGGCATCGGAGGCAATTCCCAGTACAGTGTAGGTAAGAAACTCGCGCAAAATGGAAGGTGAGAGGCGGGCATAACCGGCCACCCTGCGATCAAGACGCAAGTAGCGCCGCCCCACTCGGCGCAGGACAATGCGCTCAGAAAGAAGGCACGAGCGCCACAGGCCGAAGTCGTCTACGTCAACCAGCACTCGCAGCTCGGCCCCAGTAAGAGGTCCGTGCTCCGCAAGAACTCTTGTTACAAGTTCACCGGCGTCCGATGGCAGCTTGAATCACCTCGGCTAGTTTTCCGCCTATTCTCTCGGCTTGGGTAATCTCGGAGGCTTCCACCATCACCCGGCAAACGTCCTCCGTCCCGGAGTAACGAATCAGCACACGCCCCTCGTTACCCAGCTCAGACTTGGCTTGCGCTTGAGCTTCAGACAAGCCAGGGATTTCGTCCAGCGGCGGCTTGCTAGAAACTGGCACGTTAATCAGATGCTGTGGATACACTTCCATCCAGTCACGAAGCTCAGACAGAGGCTTTCCCTCTTTGAGCATGACGTCTATGAGCTGCACTGCGGTTAACAAACCGTCGCCGGTGGTGTGATAGTCGAGCAGCACAACATGTCCGGACTCTTCTCCGCCCAGGTTGCCTTCTAAACGTAGCAGGTCTTCCAACACACGTCGGTCGCCCACCGCTGACTCGTGGTGAGAAATGCCATACTTGCGACAAGCGGCTCGCAGGCCCATGTTACTCATAACTGTTGAGACCAAAAGATTGTTCCTTAGCCTCCCTTGGCCTTTGAAGTTCCGAGCTAGGATAAGCAAGATATGGTCCCCAGTTAGTTTGCGGCCTTTTTCATCGACGGCAATGAGACGATCTCCATCGCCGTCCAAGGCAAGGCCCACGTCAGCGCCGTGCTCGACAACGGCCTTAATTAACCCGTCCGGATGCTCAGAGCCACAATCTGCGTTTATGTTGATACCGTCTGGCTCTGCCCCTATTTGGATTACGTCGGCTCCCAGTTCTAACAGAATTCGCAGACCCACCCGATAAGCGGCGCCGTTAGCGGTATCAAGCACGATTTTAAGTCCGCGGAAATCAGCACCATCAGGCAGGGTCTTCTTGACAAACTCGACGTAGCGGGTCTCGGCGTCTGGTAACGCGAGAACCCGCCCCATATCGGCGGGAGCAACGGCAAGCTCAGCGCCCGCACGTTCAAAGACAACCCGTTCTACCTCGTTTTCTTGCTCGTCGGAGAGCTTCCAGCCTCCGTGGAAAAAGACTTTTATCCCGTTGTCCACGTACGGGTTGTGAGATGCAGAGATCGAAATTCCTGCACCCATGTCCAGAGCCCGCGTCAAGAAAGCCACGGCAGGGGTAGGAAGAACACCTCCCAAGTAAACATCGACTCCAGCGGAAGCGAGCCCAGCTGCAAGCGCCCCTTCTATCATGTAACCAGAGCGGCGAGTGTCCCGACCAACCACCACTCGGTGGCTAGCCTGGTTGGAGTTTCTAACTAGAGAGGCAACGGCCTGCCCCAGCGCAAATACGGTCGGCCCATCCAACGGAGCCCGATTAGCTTGTCCACGTACGCCGTCTGTGCCAAATAGCCTGCCCATCCGCTTCTTCTCCTATTGATGCGCGCCCGGCTCTCTCCTATTGGTGGGTGCCCAACTCCCCGACCGAGCGCTCCACGTAGCCTTCCACAATGCCACTAAGCCAGGCCACACCCTTTGTGGCCACCTCCTGGGGAAGACCCCTAATCGTCGTCAAATAGTCAGCCTGAGGCTCGACAAACACCTCGAGAGCCGAGAGGAAATCCTCTTCCAAGTGGGAAACAGAGCCGGCGACGGATTTCGCAACCCCCTCATCGCTGAAAAGGCCACAGACAATCTCGATCTTGCGCCTTACCGCGTCAGGCTTCCGACTGCCTCCTAAAAAATGCGCGGGGCCAGCGTAGTCATGGGCGGCGGGGCCTGCGGCCCCAAACTCCGCTGGCCCCGCCGCCCCCACCAGCTCCGCCAGTTCCCTAAGACGCCTAATGCGTTCGTCTGTGGCGCCAGACAACACGGCTAGAGCCTGCTCGTACACAAGCTTCCCCAGGTCCGTCTGTACCAGGAAGCGGCGTCTTACCTTCTCATACCACGCTCGTAACGCGGCCAGATTAGCCAGATAGTAGAAGTTGTTCCTTAATACTCGACCGAGCCCTCGAGTTTCCGGCTTCCAATCTCGCTGGCCGGCCTCTGGCATAGAGGCAACCACTAGCCTGCCTGGCTCAAGCACGTCATGCCGCAATATCGACCCTGCTGCGAGAACGGTCCCGTAAGCCACCCTCACTGGGCCGACTACTCCGCCCTGACCGCCCAAGAAGATCCGCGGCTGCCTGAGCATCACTCCTTGTGGCACATCGCCAAACAGGGAGGCCGTGGCCTTGTGTCCAAGCGGCGTGTAGTTGAAATGTACGAAACTACTCCCGACCTCGCTATGGTCCCGGCGGCTCGTCCCCCCAGCCATCAGGCAGTCACAGAAGTTGACCAGGCTCCCCAGGGTGACGAAGGGGAAAAGAATTGTCTGCTTAAGACCTACACAGTGAGCCCCGCTTGCTTCCTCTTCAAGTAGACATCCTTCCCGGACATGTGACCCCGATCCTAGAACAACTCTGTCCAAGAAGACTGATGCTCTAAAATAGCCGCCCTTCAGTTCCACGCCAGACCCAACAGCGCAGTTCTCCAGGGTAACAGGACCCTCCGCTCCAAGTATGACGCCAGAGCAGACAACTGTATCCTTCCCGTGAATACGACACCCGGGATAGATGACCAGCCCGTCAGCTGATATCCGATCTAGATCGACTTCGGGTGCTATGTATACAGATTGGGGGTCAGGTACAGTGGCCCCCTTCTCGATTAGCCGCATTACAGCGAGCGAGTCTCTCTCAATTCCTGCCATGGTCCAACCATCTCGCGTGTGGAACCTGAAATCCGTCAAACCTTCCTAGACATTTCCCCTAAGTCCCCGCCGGGAAGCATCACCCAGACCTGGTCTGTTGTCAAGCGAGACCTCTTCCCCGAGCGCCTGTATCCGTGTAAGTATTGCGTTTGTGGACGCACGTGGTCCAGTTTTCGTGTTGGCGAAGGCATCGGGCGCAGCGAGGTGAGAAATGACGACTTTTGCCCCAGAAGATTTCGAAATCCTTTATCCTGGCGTATTTAGCGAACGCGAGAAGAAACTCGCCGAACAGTATCTGGCAGACAACCGGGCACTTGAGGAACGTGGCCCGATAGACCCCAGAGCTCTTGCGGCCGGTCAAGTTCCTCCCGACACTCCGGGAATAGGGCCAAGCTTGGTCGTAACCGAAGACATGGTGCGCTACAACAACAGCAAGTATGATCCGGAAAATCCACTGCTTCACGACGCGGAGTATGCGAGGCGATTGGGATACAAAGACATACTGGCCATGCCGTGCTTTGGCGCGCATGACGATACATTCATGGTTCCGTATCCCCCGGAAGCACGCGACACCCTTCTAGTTTCACAACTCAACCACAGTGTGACCACTTACCGGCCGATTTACCCCGGGGATACTCTCTACCTAGTAACCAATCGGCGCACGCTCACCGACCTTACCCCTCAGGAGGGGTCAATCTACCGCCACCTTGTTATCCGCAGCGAGGGCAGCGTGTATAACCAGAGAGGCGAGAAGGTAAATGACACCGTTTGGCGTGTCATGGAAAGCATCAAGGTGTTTAAGCCTGGGCGGCGTCCGGCCCACATGACTTTTGCCGACATATGGGAAGCGCCTGAATGGACCAGACGCCCCGCTCACTACTATACCGACCAGGACTGGGAAACCATCATTGATCTTTGGTCAAACGAAAAAAGACGCGGAGAAGACCCGCTGTATTGGGAGGACGTTGAGATAGGCGAACAGCCCGCCTGGACAGTTGACGGGCCCATCATTGAATCTGTAATGCCCACCACCCCCTACGGAATGGGCACCGGCGGAAGCCGGACCTTAAGGAAAGAGATTCTGGATCCTGTCCTTCGCCAGAATCTTGTTCGCGGTGAAGCCGACGGCATTTACCGGACACCAAATCCAGCCGACCAAATCCCGCCTGTGCCCGAGAACCAGGGTGTGGTAACCGAGATCCCGTCCCTCGAAGAGGCAGGGGCAGTGGATACCCGGGACATTCACAAGGGCTCTCCCTCTGCTCGTGCTCCCCTGATCAACTTTATGGGCCGTGACATTGCCATCAGGCACATAAACAACTGGATGGGAGATCGGGGTTGGCTCTACAACATCCGGTGGGGCATAATGCCCCCCGAAACCATGGCGGCGTATGGAAAGCCAGTGCCCGCCAACCCTGACGCACCGCGTTTCCTTGACGCGGTGCCCCACATGCGCGGCCGGTACGCAGAGATCCACGGTTTGACGGGGGATCTAGCCATTGTTAAGTCGTACGTCTATGCCAAGTACGTACAAGACGGGCATTTCCTGGTTGACCTAGCTTGGTGGATAGAGACAATTACTGGAGAGATCTGGCTCACCGGCGGCGCGACCGTGCGGCTGCCGTCGCGACGGGTGTGATAGGTAGGTGGCTGAGGGGCGGCGCTCCTTGCGGAGCGCCGCCCCTCAGCTCATGATGCCTCCACCAAGGCCTCTACAAACTGACTGTTATAAAGCTCGTAGTAGAACCCCCGTCGCGCAAGCAGCTCCTGGTGGGTACCCTGCTCAACAATCGCCCCCTGATTCATCACCAAGATCACATCAGCCTCACGCACCGTGGACAGCCGATGAGCTATGACAAAGCTTGTTCTTCCTCTTAGCAATCTAGCCATTGCCCGCTGGATCAGGACCTCTGTCCGCGTGTCTACCGAGCTTGTGGCCTCATCCAGGATCAAAATCTGCGGATCGACTAGAAACGCCCTTGCAATGGTGATAAGTTGCCGTTCGCCCTGGGAAATGTTGCTGGAATCCTCCTCGATCACTGTGTCGTAACCCATGGGCAAGGTCTTTATGAAATGGTCGACGTGAGCCGCCTCGGCTGCACGCTTTATTTCCTCCCATGTGGCGTCACTCTTCCCGTATGCTATGTTCTCCCTGATCGTTCCGGTGAACAGCCAGGCGTCCTGCAGTACCATGCCAAACAGGCGACGGAGTTCCTCGCGCCGCATCTCACGTATGTCTACCCCGTCAATCCTTATGCTTCCCTTATCGATCTCGTAAAAGCGCATGAGAAGGTTGACCAGGGTTGTCTTTCCGGCCCCGGTAGGGCCGACGATGGCGACTGTCTGCCCAGGCAGCACCTCCAAGTTAAGATTCTCAATAAGAGGTTTGTCAGGCAGGTACCGGAACGAGACGTTCTCGAAAACGATGTGACCTTGAACACTGGTCAGCCTTAGCGGCCGAGCTACGTCGGGCTCCTCTTCCTCCTCGTCCAGAATCTCAAACACCCGCTCAGCAGAAGCCACCGCTGACTGTAGAACATTCGCCACACTGGCCACTTGCGCTACCGGCTGGCCAAACTGTTGCACATACTGAATGAATGCCTGCACGTCTCCCAAGCTCATGGACCCGCTGGCCACTCGCATTCCGCCTAATACACACACTCCCACGTAATTGAGGTTGTTGATGAACATCATTAGCGGCATGATGATGCTGGAGATAAACTGGGCCTTGTAGCTAGCCTCATATAATCCCTGGTTGTGTTGGTCAAACCGGGCTATAGCTTCGCTCTGCCGGCCGAACACTTTAACGATGTTGTGCCCGGTGAACATCTCTTCCACATGGCCGTTCAAGTCACCTGTGCGCTCCCACTGAAGAGCAAACTGCTTCTGCGAACGCTTAGCCACCAGTGTGGCGAACGTCACAGACACTGGCAATGTGCATACGGTGATCAGAGCCAGCGTCGGACTTATCCAGAACATCATCCCTAAAACCCCAAACACCGTGAGGATGGCATGGATCATCTGGGTTAGCACTTGCTGCATCGTGAGTTGAATATTGTCGATATCGTTGGTCACGCGGCTAAGAACATCGCCACGGGCGTGACCATCGAAAAACCGGAGTGGTAGGCGACCGATTTTTTGATCCACGTCTTGCCTTAGCCGATAAGCAGTCCGCTGGACCACTCCAGCCATGAGATATCCCTGCAGCCAGGCAAACAAGGCGCTTATCAAGTACATTGCCGCCACGATGGCGATGACTTTGCCAACCGCCGCAAAGTCCACCCCGCTCCCCGGGTGCAGATTCATCGAGCTAAGCATGCTGGCCAACTTCTCCTGACCGCTTGCCTCCAATTGAGTCACTATTTGCTCTTTGGTCACCCCGGCGGGCAAATGCTTGCTGATGGCACCCTCAAAGATCAGGTTAGTGGCGCGGGCAAGGATCTTTGGACCCGCTATACCGCAGGCCACGCTGATTACCCCCAGACTTATCACCACAGCCAAGAGGTGCCACTCGGGCCTAAGCCTGGCCACCAACCGCTTGAAGGAGCCCTTGAAATCCTTGGCTTTTTGACCAGTGCCAATCAGACCGGGAGGTCCGGGGGGACGTGGTCCGCCGCCTCGCCCGCGGGCAAATGGGCCTTGAGCAGGCAACTGTAGACGGCTAGATGCGCGCCCGTTGTCTCCTGTGCTGCCTGGCCGGTTTGAACTCATGCCGCCTCCTCGGCTGACAGTTGAGAGTAAACGATCTCTTGATAGGTCTGGCACGACTCCAGTAGCTCCTCGTGAGTGCCTAGACCAGCTATCGCACCGTTTTCTAACACCAAGATCTGATCCGCGTGTCTGATAGTGCTCACGCGCTGAGCAACTATGAACACTGTGGCATGAGCAAGCTCGTGCTTGAGGGCAGCACGCAAAAGAGAATCCGTCTTGAAATCAAGAGCCGAGAAGCAGTCATCAAACACATAGACGTCAGCTTTCTTCACCAACGCCCGCGCGATGGCTAGTCTCTGCCGTTGTCCACCCGAAACGTTGGTACCGCCCTGAGTGATAGGCTCGTCCAGCCCTCCGGGCATGGCCTCCACAAATTCCTTGGCCTGAGCAACGGCTAACGCGTGCCACAGCTCCTCCTCGGTTGCGGCCTCATTGCCATACCGAAGATTGCTTGCCACCGTGCCTGAGAAGAGAAAAGCTCTCTGGGGAACAAATCCGATACGGCGCCACAGTTCTTGGCGGTCAACCTCTCTGATATCCATCCCGTCAAGCAGAATAGCCCCGGCGGTGACGTCGTATAGGCGAGGAATCAGGTTTACCAGAGTAGACTTACCGCTACCGGTACTACCAACAATGGCTGTGGTTTGGCCAGGTAAAGCCACAAAAGAAATCTTTTGCAAGACAGGTTCCTCTGCTCCGGGATAGCGAAACTCCACATCGCGAAACTCCACTACGCCCCTTCGCTTCCCATCCCCGCTAGTAGTAAACAACTTCGGCTTGGGTGGGTCAGTGATCGAGGGTTCGGTCTCCAGAACCTCTCGAATCCGTGTCGCCGCGGCAGCCGCCCGAGGGATAAAGGAAGAGAGCATAGTAGCCATCACCACGGAAATGAGTATCTGCATTACGTACGAAAGAAAGGCAGTTAGGTTGCCGATCGGCATACCCCCGCTGTCCACCCTGTAAGCGCCAAAATAGAGAATGCTGACCGTGGATAGGTTGAGGATTCCAAACAGACAGGGAAACATCAGAGCAAAAAGACGCATCACGCGCAGACCTACGTCGGTCAGCTCCTGGTTTGCCTGCTCAAAACGTCTCTCCTCGTGCTCTGTGCGCGCAAACGCGCGAATTACTCTGACCCCAGTTAGCTTTTCCCTCATGACTTGATTGATTCGGTCCAGCTTCTTTTGCATGGACTGAAAGAGCGGGATTGCCCGACTGATGATGACCCCTAAGACCAAGCCCATCAACGGAAGGATCACCGCAAGCGTGAGAGAAAGAGGACCGTCTTGTCGCACAGCCATGATCAAACCGCCGATGCCCATCATGGGGGCAAAAAGCAGCATGGTAAGGCCAATGGCGACCATCATTTGCACCTGCTGCACGTCGTTAGTGTTCCGGGTGATAAGCGAGGGCGCGCCAAAGCGGTTGACCTCAGCGAGGGAAAAGCTCTGGACCTTGCGAAACAGAGCAGCTCGAACATCACGCCCGAAAGCCATAGCTGTACGAGCCGCGAAGTAGGCGGAGGTCACGACACAACCCGCCTGTAGAAACGCCACCAGCAGCATATAGCCGCCCATTATGGCGATGTACTTGGTGTCGCCCTTGACCACACCGTTGTTGATGATCTTGGCGTTAAGCGTAGGCAGGTACAGGTTGGCGATCGCCTGAACCAGCACAAAACAGACTATAAGAACAACTCTTCGCCAGTATGGCCTAAGGTAAGTAAAAAGGAGAGTTTTCACTTCTCCCGGTCTCCTTCCTCTCGGCTTATCCCTAGAAGTTCCTCGGTCTTCTGCGCCACCTTCTCCAGCAGTCGTTCGAGTTCGCGGCGCTCATCCTCTGGAAGCGCACCCAGGGTCTGGCTGACGAAATCTTCTAGGAAAGCGCGGTGCCTTTGTTCGCGCTCTCGCCCCTGTTCGGTCACAAACACTCGGACAACGCGGCGGTCGCTCTCGTCAACCTGGCGAATGATAGCCCCTGACTCTTCCAAAGAGCGAAGTAGCATGCTTACCCGCGGAGGAGAGAGGTGCAGAATTTTGCAGAGTTCGTGCTGAGTGATTCCCTCGTGAGTGCTGAGAAGATGCAACGCAAACGCTTCCTGAGGTGGCACGCCCCGAGAAGCTATGTTGCGAGACATGGCGAGACGATGAAGATGCATAACCCGCGCGAGAGCTTGAAAAACCCGCACGGTGACCGGATCAACACGCTCGAACTGCGGTTTTGGGGGCAAAAACTTTCCTGCTTTTTCCTCGTACCGTTGGCTGATCACCGACAGCTCCCGCTCAGGTCTAGATCGTTTCGGGCGAAATAGTTTTGCACAAAACGAATGATGCCGTCAAGCCATTGGCATCATCAAGCCATTTCACAGTCAGTGGTTGACGACTCGGCCTCTGACGTCTAGAGTTTCTTACCCATGAACAGAACTCTTGAGATGACAAATTGGAGCACCATAGGGGAGGAGTTATCCTCGCTTCTTGAGAAGCAAAGCTACGAGCAGGCTCTTGCTCGAGCGGAGACAACGCTCCCGGAAGTAGAGGCGCTTCCTCCAGCAGAGCGCGCCCAGGCTCTAGCTGACGTAGGCACCGTTTTCGAAGCGGCCGGCCGTTACGTTGACGCTTTGGCAGCCTACGAGGATGCCCTCCGGCTCAGGGAAACTTTGCTGCCCCCCTGCCATCCGGAGGCCGTTACTGGTCTTTGTCGGGTTGCGCGCATCCTGTTTGTTCTTGATCGAAGCAAGGAGGCGATCGAAAAATATCGTCGGGCCCTGTCTTGTTTGGAGAAATGTTTCGGGGCAGACCATTTGGCGTTAGCCACTCCCCTTGAGGAACTAGCCAAGGCTCTCGAGGTCTGCGGTGATTACCGTGAGGCAAGGGCTTGTCTTGAACGCGCCTTGGCCATTCGAGAGAAGGTTTACGGGCCCGGTCACCCGCACACCGTGCCTAGCATTCTTGGCCTGGCTGACCTTGCTCTAGCCGAGGACGACCAAGTGCGTGCTCTCGATCACTTGCAGAACGCCCTGACTTTGCTGGAAGAGGCTGGGCAGGCGGAGCGCCCCGAGGCCGGCGCCATCTTTGTCCGCCTCGGGGCGCTCCGCGCCGCTCAGGGCGACTACGCGGCAGCCGAGACGTTCTACACCAGGGCGGTCACCCTTCTTGAAAAGGCGTTAGGCTCCAGAGATCTGCAAACAGCCGACGCCCAGCTTGCTTTTGCCTCGTTTCTCTTAGAGCAAGGCAGGCTACCCGAGGCCGAAGAACTACTGACACGGGCTTTGACAAGCCTAAAGGAGACCTTCGGCTCCTCGCACCCGTACATAGCTCGGACCCTTGAACAACTCGCCCTGCTGCGGGAAAGCCAGGAGGACCATGCAGGCGCGCTAACGTTTTTCGAGCAAGCTCTGCAGATACTTGAGCAGGCTTATGGGCCCCAACATCCTAGATTGGCCCACAGCTTAACCGCGGTGGCTCGTTTGCACAGGCTCAAAGGGTCGTATGAAGAGGCCGAAAGCCTGGCCCGCCGTGCCCTCGCGGCCCAGGAGACGGCAACAAAACCGGAAGCGCAATCACTCACCCCGCAAATCCTGGCTTGCCTAGCAGAGATACTTTATTGCCAGGGGAAGTACGACGAGGCTGAGTCCTTATACTTGCAGGCTTTAGAAGGTGCTTCCACTCTCGCAACAGAGGATCTTTCCCTCATCGCCTTGATCGAAAACGGTCTGGGTGTACTCTATTCCGTGGAGCAACGCTACGAGGAAGCAGAACCCCACTACCAGCGCTCCCTGGCACTTCGAGAGCAAATACTGGGCCCTGACCATCCCGATGTCGCAACTACCCTGGACAACCTGGCGGTAATGTACGACGCAGAGGGTCGTTACGCGGAGGCTGAGCCAATGCACTTGCGAGCGCTCGACATACTTGAACGCACTCTTGGTTCCGACCACCCGCAAGTGGGAACTGCTCTAGAAAATCTAGCCGAACACTACCGGGTTCAAGGAAAACCCGAGCAAGCGACTCCCTTTGCCGAGCGCGCACTGGCCCTCGCTGAGAGCAACCTTTCTCCGGATGACCCAGAGTTCATTGCCTTAGCCAAGCTGGTGATTAGCCTTCTGAGAGATAGTGGTCAAGCCGAAAAGGCAGCCGCTTTGGAACAACGGTTCCCTGGATTAGCGGGCGCCGCCTAGCCAAGCCCGAGCGGCTACTCTAGCGCCACGAGTAGCTGACCCCGCTCCACTTGGCTCCCGGCTTCGACCAGCACAGCCGCGACCCTGCCGTCGCGCGGAGCATGAAGCTCGTTTTCCATCTTCATGGCCTCCAGCACCACGAGCGGATCGCCCTCCTTTACCGTGTCCCCCGGCTTCACCCGTACCGCGACAATTTTGCCAGGCATGGGAGACCAAACGCCGTCCTGCACCGCCGTCGGAGAAGGTGGCGCTTTCTGAACCTCCTGTGTCACAACAGGAACATCCGCCTTTGCTCGAGGAGCCTGACCTTTCTCCACCTCCTCGACCGTAACCGGAATACGTTCGCCTGCCAGTTCAAGAAGAAACGCTCCCTCCTCGGCCTGGTTCTCCACTACGCGGATGTCGTAGGTTTGCCCACCGAGCTTTATAACCCGCCGCCCCGCGTCAGGAGCTTCCACCACGCAGGCAAACTCTTGCCCGTCTATCACAACCTTGCCACCCGGGGCAGCCTCAACGCGATACTCTTTGCCGTCAAGCCGAACCTTGAACTTCACCTCAATACCTCCACGCAAGCGCTCGCCCCAGACGCAAGTCCTGCCGTCCGGCCATGATTTCCCGCCGCCCCTGAGCCGCCCAAACCGACGGAAGGCTCGACAAAGGACATACCCTAACCCCGGCCGGCACGGGTCCTGGCGCGACACCCGGCGCTCCTTCAGCCCCAGCAGATGCCGCCGGTGCCGATGCCGGAGCCGGGGCTGGCGCCTCAGCCTCCTCCGGCGCTGCCGCCCGAGCTTCTGCCTCTACGCCGAGTAAATCAGCAATCGCGGCCACCAAAGCGGCTCTCTCCTCGGCAGGACGCTCGCTTCTGTCTCTCCGGGCAAAGAACTCGAGCGCCACCTGCGGGAACAGCGCGTAAGAAATCAAATCTTCCTCGCTGTATTTGATCCCGGCCGCCTCCAGCTCCGCGCGCCGCTTAGGCAGTTCGGGCTCAAGAAGATCAGCTGGCCGCACTGTAATCGGCTCTTCATCCCCAATACAAAGTTTCTGGACCTCCGGATCTATGGGGCCAGGTGGACGCCCGTAGTACCCCTGGACGTATGCCTTGGTTTCTTTGGTGATCATTTTGTAACGGCCCATAAGCACGTTAAGAGTGGCCTGCGTCCCCACTATCTGCGAGGTAGGCGTCACCAGCGGCGGGTAACCCAGTTCTTTACGCACCCGAGGAACCTCTTCAAGAACCTCCCCCATTCGATCCAGAGCACCCTGCTCTCGCAGCTGTGCGGAGAGATTGGAGATCATCCCCCCTGGGATCTGCCACAGCAGCACCCCCGGATCCACTGCGGTAAACGGGCTCTCGTAGGCTGCGTATTTCTTTCGGACCTCTCGGAAATAGTCGGAGATTTCTCCCAGCAGGTTCAAATCTAGTCCGGTAGGTCGGTCGGTTCGGTCTAATACCGCCACCATGGTCTCGGTGGGAGGATGCGACGTGCCCATGGACATGGAAGAGATGGCGCAATCCAGAATATCTGCGCCTGCTTCCACAGCCTTGAGGTAAGCCATAGAAGCCATTCCTGACGTGTAGTGGGAGTGCATATGGACCAAAATGTCCGGGTAGGCGTCCTTCAATGCGCTTACCAATTCATAAGACTCCTTGGGATCAAGCAAGCCAGCCATGTCCTTTATGCAGATGCTTTGCACTCCCATGCTGACCAGCTCGCCCGCGTACTTAAGAAATGACGAGACACTGTGCACCGGGCTTTTGGTGTAGCTGATCGTGCCCTCTGCCCACTTGCCATTTTCCAGCACCGCTTCTATGGCGCAAACCACATTGCGTGGATCGTTTAGCGCGTCGAACACCCGGAACACGTCGATGCCCGCCTCGGCTGCAAGCCGAACAAACTCGCGAACCACATCGTCGGCATAGTTGCGGTAGCCAACCACGTTTTGTCCGCGCAACAGCATCTGCAGCCGTGTATTAGGCATCGCCTTGCGCAGTGCACGGACCCGCTCCCAAGGATCCTCAAATAAAAATCGCATCATGGAATCAAAGGTGGCCCCGCCCCACATTTCTAGTGACCAGTAACCAACCCGGTCCAGCTTCTCGGCAATTGGCAGCATATCCTCAGTCCGCATGCGCGTGGCGAGCAAGGACTGATGAGCGTCGCGCAACACTAGGTCAGTGATGTAGACGGGCCTTGAGGTTGTTGTCATACAACCCTACCTCCTTGTTCTTCTAAACACAGGGGAGGCTACAGCAAGATGTTCCCGTGTTTCTTGGGTGGACGACCTTCTCTCTTACCCACACAAGCCCGAAGAGCGGCGATCAGCCGAGGACGTGTCTCAGACGGAGCGATCACGTCATCCAACAGCCCCTTGGGAGCAGCGGCAAACGGCGAGGCCGACTCGCGAAAATCGGGCTCTTCTTCGTCACCCCACTCGGCAATTTGTGCGCAAGCCCAGGCAAAGCTGAAGTCGGCCCGTACAAACCGGGAACACATGATTTCGTAGGCCGCCCCATAGGCACGCCCAGTAACCACACTCAACTTGGGAACAGTGGCCTCAGAAAATGCGTACGTCAGTTTGGCCGCACCCCGCAGAATCTCCCCGGCCGCGTGGCCATCACGGACAAATCCAGGGGCATCAACAAGAACTACCAACGGGAGATTGAACGCATCGCAGAAGCGCACAAACCGAGCTGCCTTAGTGGCCGCTGCCCAGTTCAGCCGACCGTCCATCACTGCCGGCTGATTGGCCACCAAACCAACTGCGGTTCCACCCAGTCGAGCAAACCCAATCACTAGATTTTCCGCCCACGACGGCGCAAGCTCGACGAACTCACCCTCGTCGACCACTCGGCGGATTACCTCTCTCACATCACGACTTGCTGAGACCGAGCTGGCCGCATAGCTATCCAGCCATTCCTCCATCCGGTCGGGGGGATCAAAGGATTCAACCCGCGGAGGATCCTCCAGATTGTTTTGCGGCAAATAGCCGAGCACAGTCCGAATCATTTCCAGACACTCAGCTTCACTGTCCGCAACGAGGTGAGCAAGACCAGTCTGTTCCGAGTGCGTACGCGCGCCAGCTACCTCCTCGACATGCAAGGTAGCCCCACTATCCGCCTCGCCAGCGCTCCCCGTCGCCACGAGGCCAGCGCCCTCCATCGCCAGGAGGCCAGCGCCTCTCACCATCAACGTGACGTCAGCCAGTGCTGCTCCACACGCGGTCACTCCAAAGCAGGGACCAAGAACGGCAGCAATCTGGGGGACAAAGCCCGAGGCCATAACAGTGCGAAAGTAGAGTTCTGAGTAACGACCCAGTCCCGCCTGGTCATCAAGCCCAGCACTACGCCGAGCCTGTGCATTGATCACCTGTCCAGGCCCCCACCATGAACCCCCATCGTAGAGCCCTACTATGGGTGCACCGTTTTTCATGGCTAGATCGACTATTTTGGCGGCCTTGCGCACAAACTCGTCGCCCAGCTCCTCGGGCGGCACCTCTCCATCCTGCGAAAAAACATAGACGTCACGGCCATTGATCATGCCATGGCCGGTTACCGCCCCCTCGACAAGCACATCCAATTCTACAAAGGTTCCCGCGTCCAGCAGTGAGAGCACCCGGTCGCGTGCCGTCTGAATGCCTCGTCTTGCCCTCTCGGTAACCCGTTCGGGTCCCCCCCGCCGATATGCTTGTTCCCTCAATAGACGCAGTCTTTCGTTGTAATCATCCGCAGCCATTTCGCGTCCAACCACCTCTTGGTCGTGTGTCTCTCCTCACGGCCGAGCCGCTGTTGGTCGTCACATTGCACGGCTGTGACATTGTACTATGGAAATGACGGTTTCCTCTCGAGAAAATTGGGTCAAGATACGTTCCGTGGCAACGGACATGATCCGACAACGGTGCAAGTTTCCAAGAGGCGCCGCTTCCGCGGCTATGGTGGTGCTGCTTGCGTGGATCGCACTCACCTGGGTGATCGCCTGCGGTCGGGAGGGTCCAGCAACCACACCTACCCGCCCCGCGGCAACAGCAGTTTCCTTTGTTACCTCCGACGGCATTGCCCTGCGAGGGTTCATATTTGGGGATAGTGACCTCGGAGTGGTGCTTGCTCACATGTATCCCGCCGATCAGACAAGCTGGTTCGATTTTGCCGGAGAGCTTGCCACACAGGGCTACCAGGCTTTGACATTTGACTTTCGCGGCTATGGAGAATCTCAGGGAAGCAAAGATATCGCTCACATTGACCGAGACGTGCTTGCAGCTGTCCAGGCAATTGGCCGGGCCGGGGCCAAGCGCATCGTCCTTGCAGGGGCCTCCATGGGAGGAACCGCTTCCCTCATGGCAGCAGCTCAGCTTACCTCTCCTGGCGCAGCCCCCGAATCAAGTCCGGCAGTGTGCGGGGTAGTCACTCTGTCTGCCCCCGTGGAGTTTCGCGGCCTTTCGGCCAGACAAGCCGTCTCAACGCTTTCTCTGCCCCTGTTGTTGATTGCAGCGGACGGGGACGTAGGAGCCCAAAACGCCCGTGAACTAGCCAAACTTAGCTCAAATCGCGGTGACTTACTAATCGTGCCCGGTGACGAGCACGGCACAAACCTACTACTCGGCCCTAGCCGGGATCAGGTACGCCAAGCAATCATGGACTTCCTCGAGACCTGCTTGCGAAAGGACTAGCCACAATTGTCTTGAAGAGCAACCGCCCCGTCTAGCTCACCGCTCCGCGCCTTGACCGAAAGAGTATGTGCTGCCGCTAAAGGCTCGGGAACCCGTCGTCGCCCGGTGGACCAAGCCAAGCAGAGCCGGATCGCGCTCTCCAAATCCACTAGGTGTCCGGGAGACACATAGATCGGCTTAACCCCAGTCCTAAGACAAAGAGCGGCCCCCTCAGCGCCCCACTCCTTGGTAAGGACGTAGTAGCTTCCTCGCTCCCTCGGGGGATCGCGATAGATGGCATGAAAGGGAGTTTTTGGCGCTCCAATCGTGGGTAGCCCGCTAAGCAACCCGATATGAGAGGCTAGACCCAGCCCGCGCTCATGAACCACCCCGTGCCCATCTACAAAGACTACGTCGGGCCTGACGGTCAGCCTGCCCAACGCCTCTAGCAAGACCCGACCCTCACGAAAAGCGAGAAAACCGCTTACGTACGGAAGATCCGGCTCTCCCGCAACCACGCTTGCCTCCACCACCCGAAAATGCCGGTCCATCACCACGGCCGCCGCCCACACCGAGTCGCCGTTCCGGGAATAGGCAGCATCCAGCCCGGCAGCTAACTTGCCAATTCCTTCTTCGGGGGGACAAAAAGGCTGTATTACAACACACAGGGCCAACTTCTTCTGTATACTCGCCGCTTCCTCAAAGCTTACACGCCAAGGGTGGGAAACCCGGGCAAAGCTGTTGGCCAGCGGCTCACGTGTGCGGGGATCACTGCCTGCTGACCCACAAGCAAGAACACATACACGCGCGTCAGCACGAGGAAGACAGTTGATTGAATCGGGATTCTCTTTCATAGCAATCGCTGGCCCGACGGTCCAAAGGCTGGGGGGTCATCCCCGCTCTCTCAGCGTGACTTGGCCCCTCAACCTGTCCTATCCAGAGCTTCGCGCACCTTTCGCAGGAGCGATTCTGGCGTGAACGGCTTCTCAATAAGCTCGACGCCACCCTCCAACCTACCACCATGACTGATTGCGTTACGCGGATACCCCGACATGAAAACCACCGGTAGATCGGGCCGGAGCTCCCGGACCCTTGCAGCCAAATCCGGACCCTGAAGCAAGCCTGGCAAGACAACATCGGTGATCATCAGATCCGCAGGCGCCCCGTCCTCGATAGCAGCAAGAGCTTCATCAGCAGACTGGAAACATGTGACCCGATAGCCAGCCTCCGTCAGAACTCTCTCGGTTAGCCGACATAAGGCGGGCTCATCCTCAACTACCACAATAGCTTCCTTCCCACGAGCAAAAGCCAAAGCACGTTCCCTCGGCTCAGACTCAACCGGAGAAGGGCCAATGCGCGGCAGGTAAATCCTAAAAGTCGCTCCCATACCTGGCTCGCTGTAGGCAAATATGTAACCGCGACTTTGCCTTACGATTCCGTACGCCACCGCTAAACCAAGCCCTGTTCCCTGCCCCGGCTCCTTAGTGGTGAAGAATGGTTCAAAGATGTGATCAATGATACTCTTGTCTATCCCTGTGCCCGTATCGGAAACCGCAACAGCGACGTACGATCCTGGAACAACCTCGGGATGAGTGCGCGCATACTCGGCGTCGAGTTCCACGTTGCTCGTCTCTATGACCAGCCGTCCCCCCGTGGGCATCGCGTCTCTGGCATTTATGGCTAGGTTCATGATGACCTGCTCGAACTGGTGTACGTCGACCTCAACAAAGCCCAGGTTTGGATCTTTGACCACCACCAGCTCTACGTCCTCGCCTAGGGTGCGCCTCAGGAGAGGAGCAAGCGATTCAATTACGTCGTTGAGACAAACCACCTCCGGATGCAACGGTTGACGCCGCGAGAAGGCGAGAATCTGGCGCGTCAAAGAACTTCCTCTCTCCGCCGCCCGCTTGATTTCAAGCACATCCTCACGCGCCTCGGGAGAACAAGCCTGCTCGTCCGCCAACAGCAGCTCCGAGTACCCCAGGATTGCTGTAAGCAGGTTGTTAAAGTCATGCGCAATGCCGCCGGCCAGTCGCCCTACAGCCTCCATTTTCTGAGCTTGTACCAGTTGCTCTTCGCTGCTCTTGAGTTCCTTAGTGCGGCGGGCGACTTCACGACGAAGCGCCCAAAGCCAGGCTAAAACCGCAAGCAGAATCACCACTAGAGGACCCACCGCATATCCAACATACCGAAGGATTGTCCGTGTGGAGGGTCTCGGCTTCTCGTAGACTCCTAACCACTTCTCGTAAATCCGCCTGTATTCACCACTTTGTTTGATTAGCGCCAGACCCTCGGAAAACTGAGCTAGCAGTGCCCCGCGGCCGTCCTTCACAGCAAAACAGTACTCGGGCGTAAGGAGTGAGGTCTTGCCAACAACGAGGTCCCTCAAACCTGATTTGGCAATGTAGTAGAGAGCCACCGGACGTACCACCAGTGCACAATCCGCCTCCCCGCGAGAGACTGCTGCAAGAGCCTCAGGGACCGACGGAAGGGCCACAAGCTGGCTATCCAGCCCTTGCTCGCTAGCCCAGTCGTGCATGATATCCCCCCGTTCCACGGCGACGCGTAAACCTTTCAATTCTTCAACTGAAGCTGGGGGGTCACGATCTCCCTGGCGTACGACTGCCACCCCGTTTGTTACGAGATGAGGCACAGAAAAGTCAAAAAACTCGTCTCGCTCTGGCGAGTAAAACATCCCTTGTAGAGCATCGATACTGCCCGTCATAAGAGCTTGGCGCATATCGGCCCACGGCCCTAATCGAATCTCCACCGGAATGCCAACAGCAGCGGCCACAGCATACGTCAACTCCACGTTGTAGCCGGCTGGGCGACCTTTGTCGTCAAGGTATTCAAAAGGGGGAAAGTTGGCGTCTCCACCCACGACGATTGGCCTGCCAGTGGGCAGATCAAGTAGTCTTGCCCACCTGGAATACAGTTGCTGGTATGTGCCGTCGGCCATGACCGCCGCCAAACCTCGGTTTAGGGCTGTCAGAAGATCCTGATTGCCCTCCAAAACAGCGAAGCACAACTCCTCCTGAAAGTCTGCGATTGGAGGACCAACTATGTGAAGATCCTTAAGACCTGTTTTCTGAAGCAGCCATGAGGCTGCCAGTTGTTGTGTGACCGCCGCGTCGTACGTGCCGTCCGCCAGCAGACGCAACGCCTCCTCAGCCCCTCCCACCACATGAAGCCGAGCTTCCGGTACCTTTGCCGCCAGAAACTTGCCTACAGGATCTCCGTCCACGACGGCCACATCTTGAGCCTCGAGATCCTTGACGCCATGGATCCCGGCGTCCTTACGCGTAACCACTACAGCCTGGCTAATGAAGTATGTTGAGGAAAAGTCAAGCTCTTGCTCCAGTTCTGCATCACGAACCGCGAACGGCAGAACGTCAGTGGTACCCCACGAAAGCCATTGTTCAAGTTGGCTTTGCGACAGAGGGATAACGACTACCTCTTCGCCAACTGCGGCCAGGGCTGCTCGCAGTAGCTGCACAGAGAAGCCATCGGCAAGTCCCTTGCTGTTAACCAGACAAAACGGCGGATAATCCCTGGGCGCTCCAGCAATGATGGGATGATCTCTGGCCGAAGCTTGAGCTGCCGAGGGTGCAATAACCGCGCTACTCGCCACAACGAGCAGAGCGAGCGTTGCGATAGCTAAGACGGCGCGCAGTCGTTCACCAAAACTACGTTTCAGGCAACGGAGAAGACGCCGAAAGAGATATCCGCCAAGTGGCTTACGGCAGCCGTGAAAGCAACTAACCCCGTCAAGGTACGACATACAAGTTGGGGTTCCACCTTCTCGCAAAGTTAAACAGTAAACAGTAGTCTTATTAGCAGGTTAGCACGCAACCTCACCAACAGAGAACGGACGACTTCGTGTGCAGCGTTGACCAACAAAGGACTATTCGATTGGTTCCAGGTATGGGCTACCGTCTCTGGTAGTGGCCTTAAACAGTGCTGTCCACGTCCATGCTCCCTGACTCCAAGCATCCAGGTCTAGGTCCCGAGCAGCGCCCTCACGGAAGGCCAACTCAACCGTACCGCCTCGCTCAAACAAAGTCTCGGGCAGCAGCCACCGGATCCGGGAGCCAGGATACACGCCAGAACGGCTTATATAGGCAAACTCATTTAACCAACGCGCGCCAGTTAGCACAAACTCAGGTCTGGCAGCAAAATCAACCTGGACCCAGACATCAACCCAATGTCCTTCAGCTTGTCGTAGCTCAATTTCAGCTCGAAGTGTTGCCATCGCCGGTAGATGCGCCTCAAACAGCAACTGCTGCAACAAGAGAAAGCCGGCGAAGGGACTCGAACCCCCAACCTGCTGATTACAAATCAGCTGCTCTACCATTGAGCTACACCGGCTAGTGCTTTGATGCGCAAGCGGGCATTAATTTTAGCGCGCTCGGAAAAAACGCGGGGCCAGGAGACAATGACAAGCCTTGGATCAGAGACTCACAGGAGCACGCGACGACTCTCCAGGTGCAGAGTAACCTTTCGCTTAATCCTCTGAAGCGCATTATCCACCGTCTTGGTGTCGTGACCAATCCGGGCCGCTATCGCTTGGTATGAATTACCCTCCAGATAATACCTAAGCACCTCAGACTCCAGCGGGCTAAGCATCTTTACCAAACAGCAGGTTAGGCTCTCGACCTCTTCTGAGCTGATAACGTGCTGGACAGGATCGCTCGTCCGGCCCGACGGAAGTAGGTCGGCCAAGCTACGACTGTCCAGGTCGCCCCCTGCGGGAACATGACTAAAGCTGACATATGTGTTGAGCGGCAGGTGTTTTTGGCGCGATGCGGTCTTTATCGCAGTAATGATCTGCCTGGTTATACAGAGCTCTGCAAAGTTCCTAAAAGTAGTACTGCGGTCATGCTCGTAATCACGGATCGCCTTAAAAAAGCCGATGCTTCCCTCCTGCACCAGATCATCGGTGTCTCCGCCAGCAAGAAAATACGAACTCGCTTTGACGCGCACAAAATGCCGGTATCTGTCCCAGAGGATCTGAAAGGCTTCAGTGTCACCCTTCTTGGCCGCGGCCACCAGCTCCTCGTCAGTTGGCTCCGCCCATAACTCGACCGGAATAGTCCTCGTTAGCCGCCTCTGCCGCCCAGCAGCCGCCGCCCTTTTCATAGCCAGCCCTCCCGCAAAGACCAGTCACCGAGAATTCCCTGCATCGACCTGGCACTACTCGCCGGAGCCTCGCGCCAACTCGTCTCTCAGAGCTCGCAAGCGCTCCGCTACCCTGGGGTCGATCCTATCTTCCACCCGATGACTGATTCTAATGCATTTTTGTAAATTTGCAATCCTTTTTGTGTGTTCTTGCAAGTCCAAGACAAATTGGCGGGAGGAACATCGCACTACATTTGCCCGAAAAATCGTCTTTTGCAGCTCGTAATCGGACGACACAGCCACCACGCTCTCCCCCACGCTAAGAGCATAAGTCGCCCGTTCTATGATGCTGTCCGCCGAGCGAGAGAACGAGCCGAAATACACTTCCACATTTGGTGTTGCACTCTCAACTTTTTGCAAGGTCTGGCTGCGGGAGTCAAATACTATGATGGCTCGGTCAGAAGTGCCCCCCATATAGCTGGCGACGCGATCGATGAGGCGCTTGCGCTCCTCTTCTAAGTCATCGACCGCCCGGTGCCCAACAAGTTCGTGCAGTAAGTTATAGCCGTCAATAATGTAGACCGTCATAGAGGTAGACCGTCGTAGATTTATTCCGTTCTCGCTCAGGGCACCGCGCACGGCCTCCTACGTACTTTTGCGCCGCTGTCGCACAGCCTCAAAGAGCAAGATGGCTGCACAAACACTGACGTTAAGGGAGTTTACTTGCCCCAGTAAAGGCACTGATATAAGCACGTCACAAAATGATGCCACCCGGCGCCCCAGGCCCTCCCCCTCCGAGCCCAGAACAAAGCACGTCGGATAGGCATAATCCTGGTCGCTGTAAATGTCCGCTGCACCCGGTTCGGCTCCATACACCCAAAAACCTGCCGAGCGCGCCTCGGCCAAAAAGTCGCTCAGGTTGCGTACTTGAGCTACCGTGGCATGCTCAGTAGCGCCTGCTGAGGCTTTGACCACCGCCGGGGTCACCTCCGTGGCCCGATGTCGTGGGATAATCACTGCCGCTCCAGCTGCCTCGGCAGTTCGGATGATGGCTCCCAAGTTTTGTGGGTCCTGGACCTGGTCTAATGCCACAAGCAAGCTAAAACCGCGCAGCACTTCTTCTGGGTTGACATATTCGTAGGGGTCAACCACCGCCGCCATCCCCTGATGCTCAGTAGTTCCCAGCCTGGCAGTCAATTCCGAGGCAGAGGTAAAAGCGATCGGAGGGAGCTCGCGGTTAAAGTTCGCACACCAGGTGCGCAGAGCCTGTTCCAACGACTGGCGTTTCTCCCCCTGGGCGATCAACACGGAATGAACCTTTCTACGCCCACGGAGAGCCTCGCGGACAGCGTTGCGCCCGTAAATCAGGTCCATCCCGTCGCTAGTTCTTTTCGTGGAAAGCGTCCTCTTGACTTGCCCGATTCTCGTGGGACGAGCGGCTCCAATCTCTTGGGAGCCTTGGGAGTCTGACTTATGCGAAGAGCTACCTTCTCTTGACCACTTTGAATCCACCGGGAACATCCCTTATCTCGTAGCCTCGCTCGAGTATCAGCGCCCTCAACTGATCGGCCCGGGCATAGTCGCGGGCTTGCCGGCAACGCTGCCGCTCTTCTGCCATAGCAACTATGTCCGGTGGAATCGTTTCCTCCCCTTCCATTACCCCGTCAAGACCCAATATGTGCACCAGGCTTGCCATCTCCCCGTGTACCGCTCTCGCCTGATCGCGACCAAGCAAGCCGGAAGCAAGGGCCCCGTTGATCTCGCGAGCAAGTAAGAACACCTCTGCTAAAGCAGCTGCGGTGTTGAGGTCATCCGCCATAGCCTCGAAGAAAGCCTGCCGTCTCTTAGCCACCTGCTCAAGAAAGCGATCGCCTTCACAGCTTATCGCGAGCGTTTGTCCTTCTCTTGCCCCGACCGCTGGACTGTCTGCTTCTCGTTCCCTGAGAGCTACAAAGACGTTGCGCAATCGCTCAACCTGACGCTCTGCTTCTTCTAGCGCCTCCTCGCCAAACTCCATTGGGCTGCGATAGTGGCTGCTCAAGAAAAGTGTCACCAGGGCTTCCGGCCGGTGGCCATCCAGCACTTCACGCAAAGTTAGTACGTTTCCACGGCTTTTTGACATCTTTTCCTGGCTTAAGGTCAGCATGCCATTGTGAGCCCAAAAACGCACAAATGGAACTCCTAACGCGGCCTCGGCCTGAGCAATTTCGTTTTCGTGATGAGGAAAAATGAGATCGCGGCCGCCGCCATGAATATCAAACCCGGGTCCTAGATACTTGAGACTCATCGCTGAACACTCAATGTGCCAGCCTGGCCTGCCGAGGCCCCAGGGGCTCTGCCAGGCAGGCTCACCCGGCTTTGCGGCCTTCCAGAGGGCAAAATCCAGCGGGTCATCCTTGTCCTCGTCCGGTGCTATGCGAACCCCGTGACGCATCTCCGCCACTTGTTGCTTGGAAAGCTTCCCGTATTCCGGGAAGCTCGTAACGTCAAAATAGACATCTCCGCCACGTTGATAAGCATGGCCGCGCTCGATCAGTTTCGTCACCAGCTCAATGATTTCGGGGATATGCTCAGTAGCATAAGGTTCGATGTCTGGTCGCCCGAGACCGAGACGATCTGTGTCATTGCGATAGGCCTCAGCAAACTCAGAAGCCACATCGGCTGCTGTTCGCTCCTCACGCGCTGCGCGCGCAATTATGCGGTCGTCAATATCTGTAATGTTTTCTACCAGAGTGACCGTATACCCTTGGGATTCGAAATATCGCTTTGCCACTAGAGAAAAAACAAAGGGACGGGCATTGCCCACATGCACGTAGTTGTACACTGTGGGGCCACAGACATACATAGCCACTCGACCTGGGTCTCGCGGAACAAAATCGCGTTTGTCTTGAGCCATCGAGTCGTAAAGGCGCACCTTTCTACTTCCTTTCCTGTAACCGCTGCACCGCTAACTCTTGCAATTACGAGCCTACAAAACGCATGACCAGCGCCACCGCCTGAGCAGCAATTCCCTCTTTTCTCCCGGGAAAACCCATGCCCTCAGTAGTGGTCCCCTTCACCATCACCTGTTGGGCTGTGACACCCAGGGCCTTCGCTAGACGCTCCTGCATTGCAGCCCGATAGCCGACAATCTTTGGCTCCTCGCAGATCACCACGGCATCCACGTTTACAACGCTCCAACCGCGATGCCACAACAGCCGGCTTATCGCCTCTAAGAGCTGCACACTGGAGGCATCCTTGTACCGCGGGTCGGTGTCCGGAAACAACACTCCTATATCCTCTAGCCCAACCGCTCCCAGCAGGGCATCGATGATTGCATGCGTTAGGACATCAGCGTCACTATGCCCTTCCAAACCGTCATGGTCGCGAATCCGCACACCCCCTAGTACGAGTGAGCGCTTTGAAGCAAAGCGATGGGCGTCAAAACCGATCCCGACCCTGAGCACGCTTCCCCCTAGAATGCTCGCTACTCCAGCCGCTCGGCGAGAATGCGCTCCGCGCGACGCAGGTCAAAACGGTCGGTCACCTTGATGTTCTCTGGCGAGCCGTGTACTACTGCCACCCTTCCTCCTTGCGACTCCACCAGGAAGGCATCGTCAGTAGCCTGCAGCAACAGATCATCGGAGGCGCTGTACGCGTCAAGAAGCACCCGCCACCGAAAGATCTGGGGAGTTTGTGCATGCCAAAGCCGACTGCGATCAAGAGTACGAGCGATCAAGTGGTTCTCGTCTACTAACTTGATCGTATCGACTGCGGGCACGCCCAAAACCACCCCGTCGAGGCGAGGATCTTCTTCTAGAGCAGCCACAGCCCGCTCAATCTCCGCGCTTGTCACCAAGGGGCGAGCCCCATCGTGCACCCCCACCAAATCCCAAGCTCCAATTTCCGCTAAAGCCCGCAGCCCATTTCTCACAGAGAAAGCCCTTTTCTCTCCGCCAGGCACAACAGCCACCACTTTGCCTATCTGCCGACGGTCGACCTCCATAGAACAGTACCCAACGTCCTGGGGGTGCACCACCAAAGCGAGAGCGTCCACGCGAGGGCAAGCGCTTAGCGCCATCAAAGTGCGCTGGAGCATCGGAACCCCGAGCAGGGGCACGTACTGTTTTGGCAAACCCGAATCTAGCCGGGTGCCGTATCCAGCAGCAGCAACCACGATGGCCAGGGTCAGGCGACGCAGCTCAGCCATTTTCGCGGGCCTCCTGCTGGACTAGGCGGGTGAATATCATTTTGCCCGAGGGATTCTGCAAGACTGACGTCACCTCGACCTCAACGTCCTGCCCAAGCCGACTGCGCCCGCCTTCTATCACCACCATGGTGCCATCGTCCAAATAGCCTACTCCCTGATCTTCCTCTTTGCCCTCTCTGAGAACCCGCACCGTCAAGCGCTCGCCTGCTACAACCACCGGCTTCAGGCTATGGGCCAGCTCATTGACGTTTAAGACCTCCACTCCCTGAATCCGGCACACCCGATCCAGGTTGTAATCGGTGGTGAGGATACTGGCCTTGAGCTCTTTGGCCAGCCGGATAAGCTTGGCATCGACTTCACTTAAGTTTGGAAAGTCGCGTTCAATGATGGTCACCCGGCCACTACTTTCTTGGAGACTGTGCACCATTTCAAGGCCACGCCGGCCCCTGGCTCGCCTCACCGGGTCTGCCGAGTCGGCCACAGCCTGAAGCTCGGCCAGTACAAACGCCGGGATAATAAGGTCCCCCTCTATGAAACCCTTGGCTGCAGCGGCTGCTACCCTGCCATCAATAATGGCCGACGTGTCCAGCAATTTGGGACGGACGAACTGTTTGGCTCCCAGCTGCTGCAGAAGCCCCCGGAAACCCAAAAGGCGAGCAAGATCGGCGTGGCGCTTGTAGCCCAGGTAGGCAAACACGTAGCCGCTTACCGCATAAAGCAGCGGCAGAAAGTAAACACCCACAACCGGAAGGTCCTTGATGGCAAGACCGCCTAAAGCGGCAATGGCCAAACCAAGCAGAAGACCAAGTCCAGTGAAGATAAGTCCGCTTGCTGTGACCACTGAGCTCTCGCGGTCCAACCTGCGGGCAAGACGCGAAGCCGCCCGACCGAGAAATCCTCCTACCACAGCTCCGATAACTACCCCGGCCAAAGCGCACAGGGCTACCAGCAGAGCATATGCGACGGAACCCAGCCCAACCTTGGCCAAATACCGCACACCAAGCTCGTACCCCGCCACTCCTCCTACAAGAGCAGTAAGAAGTCGTAGTGCGACGATCATTATCCGTAGCGCTCCAGAAGGTCACGTTGACGTAGGCGTATCAACCCTTCCTTTATCTCTCGCGCCCGGGCCATACCCATGTCGCCTACCGAGGCAAGCTCCTCCACCGGCGCGGCAATCAAGGCTTCAAACGTGCCAAAACGCCGCACAAGTTGCTCGATGGTCTGGTCCCCGGCGCGCAGTATCTTGCCCAGCATGCGATACCCGCGCGGTTCAAGCCTGGTTTCAATCGCATTGACATCGCTGGGATAGCCGAGAATTTCAGCTACTACTTCGGGAGATAGAAGTTGTTCAGACGATAACATCCTAAGCGCGCCCAATACCTTTTGCACTTGTTCAGGAGAATTATCGGGCAAATAGTCCATGAGGACCGCGAGCTGGTTTTCTCGGACATTGAAGAGAAGCTCTTCCAATTGCAGCTCTACCAAGCGCCCCTCGGTACCCAGCTCGACAATGTAGCGCTCGATAAGCCGAGAGAGGGCAAGAACCATCTCCGTTCGCTGAAGCACGGTAATCACATCCATGAGAGTGACCCCGTGCTGAAACTCCAGAGTAGAAAGCGTCCTCACTACCTCGTTAAGTCTGTTTCTAAATCTTTCCAGAGTCTCTAGCGCCTGGTCTGCCTTGGCCAGAATCACCCGGATCGGATCCATGATGTACCTGATCTCGCCAAGATAGACCGTAACCACATCTCGAGCGGCGGAGATGGAGATGGCGAGGGTATCAAGCTGCTTGGCTACCCGCTCCGCAGTTCGGTGACGAGTGCCTGTCTCTTGGCTGTCGATGCGGGCGTCCGGCATTAGCTGGACATTGGCGTGCAGGATGTGCGTGCCAGCACGGTCAAGCAAAATGGCCCCGTCCATCTTGGCAAGCTCGTAGAGAATCATTGGCTTAAGAGCCACATCAATGTCGATGCCGCCAGAGATCAAGGGGCGGATTTTCTCTTCATCAGCAAAAACTAAGAGAGCCCCTGTGCGCGCCCGCACAATGTTGTCAATGGCCTGCCGCAGCAAGGTGCCTGGAGCGATCATGCGTAGCGCCTCAAGCAGACGCTCCTCTCTTGCCGGAATTAGCCTATCCATCGCCACTCCTACTCGTCACCAGACTGACAGCCTCCCGCACGTCTGCTACCGCGCGTATACACGCTTGCTCAGCAAAAGTCTTGTTTCGCACGCATTCCTCAACATTGCGCGCCGGGGCCATTACTTGCCCGAAGCCCCGACGCAGGAGTTCCTGCACCCTTTTCTCGCCCTGCAAGACGTAGCGCACCTTCCCGGTGAGACTCACCTCGCCAAAAGCAGCTAGCCCGCGCCCGTCTGACTTTCCCCGCCAGGCTGTAGCAATCGCTAGCAGCACGCCTAGATCGGCCGCCGGATCCTCAATAGCCAGCCCTCCCGCTACATTAACAAAAACGTCGTACTTGAGTAGCGGGACCCGCGCTTTTCGCACCAACACCGCCACTAACATTGCCAGCCGGTTGCGGTCCACTCCCCGCGCCACCCGTTGCGGTCCCGGCAGATAACTTGGGGCAACCAGCGCCTGCACTTCGGCCAAGAGGCAGCGGCTCCCTTCCAAGACCGGCACAACCACAGACCCCGCCCGCGCCTCTCCTTCGTCCAGAAACACCGAGGCTGGATCTGGGATCTCAGTGAGACCCCCTTCCTCCATTTGAAAGATGCCCACCTCATTGGTGGACCCAAAGCGGTTTTTCACCGCCCGGAGAATCCTGAAGGGCTGCGTACGCTCTCCCTCAAAAGAGAGAACCGCGTCAACCATATGTTCAAGCACGCGCGGACCAGCCAGGTCTCCTTCTTTGGTGACATGACCTACCAGGACAAGGGCAATGCTATTTTCTTTGGCCACCCTCAGTAGTTGAGAAGCCGCTTCGCGCACCTGCGCAACCGAACCCGGTGCGGAGCCCACCTCTCCACTCCAGAGTGTTTGTACTGAATCGACCACGCAGACAGCGGGACGAATCTTGCCAAGAAGTGCAGCAACCGCCTCCGTTTGGGTCTCAGTGACCAAGAGAAGGCGGCTTCTCTCGCCACCCAGCCGAAGGCTGCGGAGCCTTACTTGTGCCGCCGACTCCTCGCCTGACACTAGTAGAGTTGAGACCCCGCGTTTCTCAAGGTTAAGCAGCGTCTGAAGTAACAGGGTGCTTTTTCCGATTCCCGGCTCGCCTCCCACCAACACCACCGAACCGGGAACCATGCCCCCGCCCAAGACGCGATCAAATTCAGCAAGCCCCGTGCGTATGCGGATGTCTTCGCCCGCCGTGATATCTGCGAGCGCGCGCGGGACAGGTAGGGCATCCACCGGGACAGCAGGTCTTGCTTTCGCTGAAGCCAAAGAGCTAACAGACGTCCCTGTTTGCTCTACTATGCTGTTCCACGTCCCGCAAGCCGGGCAACGACCAAGCCATCCGGGCGACAAATAGCCACACTCCTGACACACAAAGGAGTTGCCTTTCGCCCGCGGCATGCGCGTTTTCCTATGTGGTTTTGTCGGCCATGACCACGTCAGGCGCGTTTTGGAAGACCTCACTTATAACCAGATGGTCTCCTTCGCGGTCAAGAAGCACCGTGCTTCCCCTCGGGAACCGCCCAGCCAGAATTTCTTCCGCCAGTAAGTCCTCCACATACCGCTGGATAGCGCGCCGCAGAGGCCGGGCCCCCATCGTAGGATCGTAGCCTACGTCAACCAAGAAGTCGCGCGCGGCCGGCGTGAGCGCAATTGACATCTCACGCTCTTTGAGTTGTTGCTCAACTCGGGACATCATGAGGTTGACGATTTCGGAGATCTCTTCGCGGCTCAACTTGCGGAACACAATAACCTCGTCCACCCGGTTGAGAAACTCAGGCCTGAACACATTCTTAAGCTCGCTGGTCACCCGAGCCTTCATCTCTTCGTAGTCAAGCCCGCCATCCTTAACCGGCTCGCCGAAACCGACCACCTGGCCCTTCGATATAGTAGAAGCCCCAATGTTAGAGGTCATGATGACGATCGTATTGCGGAAGTCCACTGTGCGGCCCTGAGCGTCGGTCAAACGGCCATCTTCAAGAATCTGTAGCAGAATGTTAAAGACGTCCGGGTGTGCCTTCTCAATCTCGTCGAGAAGCACTACCGAGTAAGGCCGACGCCGCACCATCTCGGTCAACTGACCGCCTTCGTCGTACCCCACATAGCCCGGCGGAGAGCCGACAAGCCTGCTCACCGCGTGTTTCTCCATGAACTCAGACATGTCGATCTGGATAAGGGCCCCTTCATCGCCAAAGAGGAACTCGGCCAGGGTGCGAGCAAGCTCGGTCTTGCCCACTCCGGATGGCCCCAGAAAGATGAACGAGCCTGCAGGTCGACGCGGATCCTTAAGACCAGCCCGCGACCGCCGAATTGCCCGTGACACCGCCTTTACCGCTTCTTCTTGTCCTACAACCCGCTTATGCAACGCCTCTTCCATGCGAAGCAACCGGTGAGCCTCGGTCTCGGTGAGTTTGGTCACCGGGATACCCGTCCACATGGCGGTGACCTCAGCAATGTCGTCCTCGCCGATGGACAGCTCGACCCCTTCCTCTTGTTGACGCCATTTCTCCTCGAGTTCCCGGCGCTCTGCAAGCAGTTTGCGCTCCCTATCCCGCAGGGCAGCTGCTTTTTCGAAGTCCTGCAGTTCGATGGCCTGCTCTTTTTCGCGCCTTACCTGCGCTATGGCCTCCTCGATGTCTCTAAGGTCCGGCGAGGCATACATGCTTCGGATTCGCTTACGAGCGGCCGCCTCGTCAATGAGATCTATGGCCTTATCCGGCAAGAAGCGGTCGCTTATATACCGGTCGGCAAGGTATGCCGCCGCTTCAATCGCTTCATCAGTAATACGCACGTGATGATGGTTTTCGTAGCGCTCCCGCAAACCAGCAAGGATCTTGATCGTCTCTTCTACCGTAGGCTCCTTGACCAGGATTTGCTGGAATCTTCTCTCCAAGGCTGCATCCTTAGCCAAGTGCTTGCGGTACTCATCCAACGTGGTAGCCCCGATAGTCTGCAACTCTCCACGCGCTAAGGCGGGCTTTAGGATGGAGGCTGCATCGATAGCACCCTCGGCCGCACCGGCTCCCACCAGGTTGTGAATCTCATCAATGAACAGAATGATGTCTCCTCGCTCGGTGATCTCTTTCATCACCTTCTTGAGACGCTCCTCAAACTCACCCCGGTACTTCGAGCCAGCTACTAGCGCTCCCAAGTCAAGCGTGTAGATCTGCTTGTCGCGCAAAGTGGCGGGAACCTCATTGCGAGCGATGCGGCGCGCCAGTCCTTCGACAACCGCCGTCTTGCCCACTCCGGGTTCTCCTACCAGAACAGGGTTGTTCTTGGTGCGGCGAGAAAGAATTTGCATCACCCGCTCGATCTCGGTCTCTCGGCCGATGACCGGGTCTAGCTTGTCTTCCTCGGCATATCTGGTGAGATTGCGACCGAACTGGTCGAGAATCTTAGAACCGCGCCGCTCTTTGGGTTCGGCGGCTTCGCCGCCACCCGGCCCGCGCGGAAGCCGCCTGGTGGGCGAAGAAAGCATGCGCATCACTTCCTGACGAACCCGTTCCGGGTCTACGTCCAAGTCTGACAGGATATGCGCAGCCACGCCCTCAGTCTCCCGCACCAAGCCAAGCAGAATATGCTCCGTGCCAATGTAGTTATGCCCAAGCGAGAGCGCCTCCCGAAGAGCTAGCTCCAGTACTTTCTTGGCCCGAGGGGTGAACGGTATCTGGCCCTGCGACTCGGTGTCACCCTCGCCAACAATCCTTACGACTTCGCTTCGGACCTCGGCAAGGTCAACCTCGAGGGAGTTAAGCACACGCGCAGCTACACCGTCGGCCTCCCGCAGCAGGCCTAGCAGAAGATGCTCCGTGCCAATGTAGTTGTGCCTCAGAGCCCGAGCTTCTTCCTGCGCCAGGACGATGACTTGCCGGGCTCGTTCTGTAAATCTCTCAAACATCGCTAGACTCCCCTAATCCACCACAAAGGCGCCCGCGAACTTTTCCCGCATAAGCCGCGCCCGGCATTCGTCTATTTCTGGGCTGTCCAGGCTACCTGCACGATCGCCCAATTGTTCGATCATGATGTGAGCCGGCTGCAGCTTTTTCATCAGCTCAAAAGCTGAATCAGACTCCATACCAGGAACTTCGACCAGACCAAGTTCCCTTCCCACCTCAATGGCGGAAACTAGATTCACTGCCTCTCCAAAACACATCGTCCGGGCATGCTGCGCCATGCCTATTGCCCGCCCGATGTGATCTTTTACCTGTATTGTATTTTCCCGCAATAGCATTTTCCGAACCGAGCGTTCCGTTTCAACTATTCCTTCGGCCAACTCCTGCATAAGATGAATGGTTTCTTCTTCTGCTCTACCCTCTGCTCCGGAGTTGGAAACCTGGACCAGCCCCCCAGCTCCACTCCACAGCGGAGCCAGCCCCAGGCCGTTACCCACCAGCTCAAGTGCGGTCTGCGGCAACCGTCCTGTCAAGACCAGGGCCGGCACGTGCAGAGTGGCAAACGCACGCATTCCCGTTCCAGACCGAGAGGGACGAGCAGTGAGATAACCAAACTGAGGGTGAAAGGCATAAGAGAAGTGGACCTCAAGCTGATCATCCAGCCGACTAATAAGCTGCCACAGATTCTCAAGCTGAGCACCGCAGCGAAACGCCACTAGCCGAAAATGATCCTCGCCATTTATCTCAAGCGAAGCCTCGTCTTCGCCATAGATCGCGAAGGCACGAGCGTTGCCGCCTTTCTCAGCAAAAGAAGGAGTCATAAGGCCGCGCTCGACCATGTACTCAAGTTCGACTTCAGTTAAATCATCAGGATCAAGCACGCGCCATTCTGCTTCCCACAGCCCGTCCTCAAGGACGTCTAGGGCATCCCTCCGCAGCTCCTCAAGAGCGAGCGCCTCCTCCGCATGCGGAAATCGATGCTCCGCCTCGTTCCGGACCAACGTAATGCCAGAAGCTGTCAACACATTTCTCATGAATCCGTGTCGGATGCCAACCGCTTGCCTAGTTCGGCCAGTCGGTCACGCACCCCAGCTGCTTCCTCAAAGCGCTCACAGGCCACAAGCTCTTTCAACATGCGCTCAAGGCGCATAATCTCGTGTCTTAGACTGTCAACCTCAGACCCTCGCCTCGGCATCTTTCCCACATGCTCCCGCGGCTCCTCTCCCTGCCCAACCAGCATTTCCAAATACGGAGAGAACACTTCGTAGCAATGTAGACAGCCAACCAGGCCGGATTCCTTGACGTCGCTCAGAGTCGTTCCACAGACTGTGCAAAAGCGCAAGTCCTGGTCTTTGAGGAGCCGCCTACGCGCCTGATCGCCAGCCTTGCCCTCAGACGTCTTCCAAAGGACCGACGGCACTGCCAGTACTACCGCCAGCCCCTCCGTTTCCGCAGCTGCGGTCTCCGCACAGTGCACACACAAGTGAGTATGCGTGACCGTTCCATTCACCACTCGCAGCAAATGGACGGTTGCTGGCTCCTCGTTGCACGACTCACAGGTGGCCGAGCCACCAAGGTCGAGGTTCCAGTCGGGTGATTCTTCCACAAACACCCGGGTCACCTCCATCGATAGACCATCCCGATCCGATCCCCAGCTCCTCTACGAAGGATTTTTCGGCCCAAGATCGTGCCGGGAAGGTCCGTAAGTTGGCAGAAAAAGTGTACCACACCCGAGCTTTCACGCCCTGCTTTCTGGCTGGTTCCGCCGCGCTGCCATCAGGCAGACAAAACCTGTTGCGCTACCGTTCTGGGCGCAGCTGCGGAAAGAGAATGACGTCACGGATAGATTCAGCCCCCAACAAGAGCATGGCCAGACGGTCGATACCAATGCCCAAGCCTCCAGCCGGAGGCATCCCATACTCGAGCGCGCGCAGAAAGTCCTCGTCAATCACGTGCGCCTCTTCATCACCGGCCTGACGGCGCCTGGCCTGCTCTTCAAAACGCCGCCTTTGATCCAAGGGGTCGTTGAGTTCGGAGAACGCATTGCCCACCTCTTTGCCGAGAATGATGGGCTGGAACCGCTCCACCAAGGTAGGATCGGCCGGATGCAGCTTGGCCAGAGGACTTAACTCCACAGGGTAGTCAATCGCAAAAGTGGGTTGACGCAACGTGGGCCAGACCACATGCTTAAGCGCCTTGTCAACCAGAGTGGGGAAGGTATCCCGCTTTTCGATATCGATGCCTCTCGCTATAAGAGCCTGCCGGGCGGCCGCGATGTCGGCCCGCATGTCAGAGAGCGACAAGCCCAGCGTCTCCCGCAAGAGAGAATCCACGGTTCGCCTGGGCCACGGCGGGGTTAAGTCAACCTCCTCCTCTCCGGCGCGAATAGTAGTACTACCGATCACCTGCTGCGCCAACTCGGGAATCATGTTCTCCACAAGCTCCATGACGGCGTTGTAATCAACATAAGCCCAGTAGAGCTCCATCATGGTGAACTCGGGGTTATGGAGAGGCGAGATTCCCTCATTGCGAAAGTTCTTGCCAATTTCAAAGACCCGGTCGAAACCACCGACCAGGAGACGCTTAAGGTACAGCTCGGGGGCAATCCGCAGATACAGGTCGGTGTCGAGTGCGTTGTGGTGGGTAACAAACGGCCGAGCAAGCGCACCCCCAGGGAGTGGCTGTAAGATCGGAGTCTCGACCTCGACGAAACCCTGCGCCTCCAAGTAGCGCCGCATAGCCGATACTAGCTTGCTGCGGGCAGTAAGAACTCTGGCCACATCGGGATTCGCTATCAGATCGACATAGCGCTGGCGGTAGCGAGTTTCTCGGTCCTGGAGACCGTGCCACTTCTCTGGGAGGGGACGCAAAGACTTCGTGAGCAAGGTCCAAGATTGTACAAACAAAGTGAGCTCTCCCCGCCGAGTGCGGAACGGATACCCCTCGCAGCCGATGATGTCTCCAACGTCTAGATCGGTGAAAAGATCGAAGGACTCATCCCCGAGGGTGTCAACATTGCTGTAAATCTGGAGGTCGCTCTGTCCATCCCGGATGGTCATGAAAGCGGCTCGCCCGTGCACACGCCGGGACATGATGCGGCCGGCAGCCTTGTAGACTACTTCTTCTCGAGCTTCCCCCACCTGCAGATCAGCATGGGCCCGAGAGATCTCCCCCAGGGGTGTACGACCAGAAAACTGCCTGGCGTAAGGATCTATCCCTAGCGCACGCAGCCTTTCTAGCTTAGCCAGCCGGTCTCGCTCCCAATCAGGACGCTCTGCTCGGTCTTGTTGGGCCTCGAGCTTACTCTCCTGGTCTTGACGATCGCCGCGGGAAGTAGTCTGATCCATAGCTCTAAGACATCTTCCCTATGGCGAGAATTTCGTACCTAACGGCGCCTAATGGGGCCGGAACGGTCACCACGTCCCCCACTTTCTTGCCCATGATGGCTTGTCCTACCGGAGATTCGTTGGAGATTCTCCCTCGCATGGGGTCGGCCTCGGCCGAACCAACGACCGTGAAGATCTTAACCTGGTCGGAATCCTTATCGAGCAGAGTAACAGTGCTGCCGATGCTCACCTTCTCCGTATCAATTTCGGAGTCCCTTATAACTCGAGCCCGGCGCAGCTTTTCTTGCAAGAGACTTATCCGATGCTCTAGCAAAGCTTGTTCGTTCTTGGCCGCATCGTACTCTGCATTCTCCGTGATATCGCCAAACTCGCGCGAGGCGCGGATTCTCTCCGCAACTTCCTGACGCTTGACAGTAGAGAGGTAATTAACTTCCTCCTGGAGTCGGCGAAGACCTTCCTCGGTGAGGACAACTTCTTTTCGAGACACGAGCACCTCCCTCTAACGGCTGCTCACGCGCGGTGCGCCTGAGAGTAGCGGCGGATTATAGGTTAAATCCCGAGTAATTGTCAACGGAACTGGGGCCCAGTTCGGCTATTTGGGCCAGCACCTCGTCCAGCACTTTGGCATTATCGAGTTTCCGCAAGACTGGCAGGAGCTCCGACCGCATTGGAATTCCGCGCAAGTACCAGCTCATCAGGTTCCGTATCCACCGGGCAGCCCGCTCTGGGCCCATAAAGGCGCTTGCCCTTCCCAGCAATACACGGAGATCCCCGACAATTACCGCGAGCGGCGGGCGAGTTCCATCCCTCCTGCCCAACAGAGCCTCAATCAACCACGGATTGCCAGCGGCCCCTCGAGCCAACATGACAGCAGCTGCACCTGTGTCCTGAAAAACCTTCCTGACAGTCGCGGCATCTCTCAGGTCACCAGAAGCAATCACCGGGACTTGTACTCGTCGCACGACCTGGGCAGTCACCCTGTGATCAGCTTCGCCTTGGTAGAGCTGCTCTACTGCCCGAGGGTGAACGGCAAGCGCGGCCACTCCGGCTTCTTCCAAGCGCGGCGCAAGCTCCAAGATCAGCCCGTCACCCACTCGCAGTCCGCTCCGGACCTTTGCTGTGCAGGGCACCCCAAACTCAGCCGCCACCTTTGCCACTGCTCGAGCCACCTTGACCGCACGGTCCGGATCACCCATAAGCGCCCCGCCTGCCCCTGTCCGCACTACTTTGCGCATGGGACAGGCCATGTTTAGGTCAATCAGGTCCGGACGAGGGACGCGGGAAAGTACAAGTTCCGCCGCTTTTGCCAAGATCTCGGGTGTATCCCCAAAGATCTGGACGGCAATTGGCCTCTCTTCTTGTTCAAAAGCGAGGTAGGCCGCAGTACGACTGTTGTGGTAAACAAGACCGTAGGCGCTTACCATCTCAGTGTAGACAAGGCCAACCCCGTGCGTCTTCATGTGCCTTCGGTAGGCAGTATTGGTGAATCCCGCCATGGGGGCGAGAACGACCCGATTGGGAATGACCACCTTGCCGATCGCGAATGGTTCAGATAATGCGACAGTCATCGAGCCAAGCATCAGCTGACAGTCATCGATCTAAGCACAGCAGCATCGACACGTTGACCGGTAATTGTGTGACACTGACCGCCCTACGACTGGTTACGGTCGTAGATAATCCGCAACCCGTGCAGGGTGAGAAGAGGATCCAGTTTGTCGAGCATGACAGTATGAGCGAAAACAAGAGAGGCAAGGCCGCCAGTTGCAACAGCCACCGTTTTTGGCCCCAGTTCTTCCTTCATGCGCCTTACAATTCCGTCTGCTTGTCCTGCAAACCCGTACACAGCTCCGGCCTGCATGGCATGAATAGTATTCTTGCCAATCACACTGCCGGGATCCGCCAGTTCGACGGGAGTAAGACGAGCAGCCCTAGAAGCCAAAGCCTCCAGTGAGATTTCTATGCCCGGAGCAATTGCGTGCCCCAGATATTCACCGGCGGCAGAAATGGCAGAAAACGTGGTGGCGGTGCCAAAATCCACTACCACACAAGGTGTCCCATAAAGCTCGCTGGCTGCTACGGCATCTACGATCAAATCCGGCCCCACTTGCCGGGGATCGGCGGTAAGAACAGGCATCCCCGTTTTAACCCCCGGTCCTACAACCAAAGCTTCCACACCGAACTTACTCCTCGACATCTCCGAATAGCGGGCGGTTAGAGCGGGAACCACTGAAGCAACAGCCACGGCAGTGACTGATTGTCGGGAATGGCCATCTAATCTCAGTAAACCGTCGAGAATAACAGCAAGCTCATCCGCTGTGCGCTTGGCTTCAGTAGCAAAGCGCCACCTTGCCACCAAGAGCTCTTGGTCAAAGAGCCCTGCGTGTGTCTGAGTGTTGCCCACATCAACTACCAGAAGCACCCGCTGCCTCCTGCAAGAGCTACCGCGCCACGGTGAGCCTCAGGCTGAGATCCACTGGAGGCGCGCCCAGCGTAAGAGCGCTGGTGGAAATGATGTCCACTCCAGTCTCGGCAATGGCGCGCACTCGTTCCAGTGTAACTCCTCCGGAAGCCTCCAAGACCACGTCCGGTCTAATCTGCCGCGCCACCGTTACCAGATGCCGTAGCGACTCCTCGTCTTGGTTGTCCAACATGACAATGTCAACCCCACAGGCAAGGGCCTCGCGCAAGTCTTCTTCGCTTTCCACCTCAACCTCTATTTTCACAAAAAACGGCTGCTGCGCACGAACCCTCTCAACTGCAGCCCGCACACCTCCGGCAGCCTCTAGGTGGTTGTTCTTGATGAGTACAAGATCAAAAAGGCCGAACCGGTGATTCCTACATCCTCCCAACACAACCGCTCGTTTCTCCCAAGCACGAAGCCCAGGCGTGGTCTTGCGGGTGTCAACGACCACAGCCCTGGTGCCCGCCACAGCAGTGGCGAAACGGCGGGACTGAGTTGCCACGCCAGAAAGATGCATTAGGAAGTTGAGCATGGTCCTTTCGGCAGCGAGAATGCTCCGAGCCGCTGCCTCCACCACCGCCACCTCGTCGCCTGGAGAAACCTCGGCCCCGTCGGCAACCAGGGCGCGGAAGATCGCATCGGAATCAACCTCGTTCATGACGGCCGCCGCCAAAGAAAGGCCACAAACCACGAGCGGCTCTTTTGCCACAATCACCCCTCGACCAGCAAGAGAAGCCGGTACAGTCCAGGCCGAAGTGATATCTCCGAACCCGGCAAGATCCTCGGCCAATGCTCGTCTCACCAAGGCTACACTGTCCTGGTCAAGCACTTCGCCCTCCAGTTGTGGGAGTCGAGTTCTTTTGCGAGTCTGTTTCAATCATAAGCTTGCCGCTTGTCGGCTCCCGCCAAACGAGGATATGACAGCGCCAACTCACATCATCTCGTTCTGGAAAATCAGAACGCAGATGCACGCCGCGACTCTCGGTGCGGCATGCTGCAGCAGCAACCATTTGCTCCGCCACGCTAAGCAAGTTAAAGAGCTCAAGCTCGGCCACATTTAGTCCTGGAGGAGCAAGTGAAGCCCGCAGGTCAGCCAAGGTCTCGGCTGCCTTCTCCAGATCCTCTGCCGTGCGCACGATGCCGCAATAATTCATCATCACTTGCCCGAGTAGTTTTCTGCCTTCCTCCACCACTGCCGGGTCGTTGCCCACCCGCGGCTCGTCGGCGAGACTCAGTTTTACTTTTCTTACAGCCGGATCGGCTACTGACAGATACCGGTTTAACTCCCTTGCCGTACGCTCCCCAAAAACCAACCCTTCAAGCAAAGAGTTAGACGCTAGTCGATTTGCCCCGTGGATCCCTGTGCTCGCGACCTCGCCGCAGGCGTAAAGACCGGGGATGTTCGTTCTGCCCCAGGTGTCGGTGACCACCCCGCCGATGAAATAGTGCGACGCGGGCGCCACTGGGATGAGGTCCTTGCAGAGGTCAAGACCCCGGCTCTTTAGACCTGTATAGACAGTGGGAAAACGCTTCCGCAAGAAATCACAATCCAGATGTCTGGCGTCCAGCCAAACATGGTCAGTGCCGTCGCGCTCAAATACCTCTTTCATCTTGCGAACCACCACATCCCTTGGCGCAAGTTCCGCCAAGGGGTGAGCATCCTCCATGAAACGCCTGCCTGCGCTGTCTCTGAGGTAGGCTCCCTCTCCACGCAAAGCCTCGGTTACAAGCAACACAGGGTTGTCCTCAGAGTAGAAGGCAGTGGGGTGAAACTGCATGAATTCCATGTCGCGCAAAACCGCGCCAGCCCTGTAGGCCATTGCGTGTCCATCCCCTGTGGCTACCGACGGATTGGTGGTGCGAGCAAATACCTGACCGGCGCCTCCGCTGGCGAGAACCACTGCCCGAGCAAGGCTTACAGTGAGCTCGCCACCCTCCCCCAGGGAGACTACTCCTACGCACCGCCCCGAGTCCATAAGCAGATCGAGCACAAACTCGTTCTCGTGCAGCTCCACCCGTCCTCCGGCCACAATAGCCTCGGCAAGCGCGCTAGCTACTACGCTACCCGTGGCGTCCCCCCCAGCGTGCACAATTCTCGCCAGCGAGTGGGCTCCTTCCCGCCCGAGGATAAGCTTGCCATCCACTCGGTCAAAGTTTGTGCCGAGTTGTTCAAGTTCTCTGATACGAGCCGGACCTTCTTCGACTAGGGTGCGTACAGCCTCCTCATCACATAGTCCAACGCCCGCTTCCAGGGTGTCCTTGAGATGCAGCTCCGGCGAGTCATGTGGCCCGATGGCAGCAGCGATTCCACCTTGAGCAAGGAAGGTTGTAGTCTGATCCAGCGTACCTTTAGTGAGGAGAGCTACGTTCCAGCGGTGAGCAGCAGCCAAAGCCGCGGTGAGACCAGCAATGCCTCCCCCTACAATCAGAACGTCGTAGCTGGAATACCTTACCTCTGCCCCCCATTGCGAGATAAGTGGGGACACAGATTGGGCTAGAGATGGCTGTGTCACTTGCCCACCTCAATCATGCGTTCTACCGCCCGCAAAGCTTTAGCGCGCGTCTCCGGGTCAATTGTGACAACAGGTGACTCATCAACCAAGGCTTCCAACACCTTCTCCAGAGTCGTGAGCTTCATAAAAGGACACACGGCCAAATCAGAAACGGGGTAAAAGCGCTTGTTCGGCAGCTGCCTTTGTAGGCGATACAGCATTCCTACTTCGGTGCCCACAAGGTATTCTTTGGCCTCGTCCGTACGACAAAAACGAATCATCCCCTCGGTGCTTTCCACCGCGTCAGCTTCCTCGGTCACCTCTGGTGAGCACTCCGGATGTACTACTACCTTGGCTTGGGGATGGGCAGCTCGTGCTGCCCGCAGGTCGTCAACGGTGATGGCCTCGTGCGTAGGGCAAAAGCCCGGCCAAACTATTACCTCTCTACTAGCCCGCCTTGCCGCCCACGCGCCCAGGTTCCGGTCGGGGGTAAAGATAATCTTCGTATCTTCTGGAATCGAAGCTAGTACCTCCGGTGCATTGGCACTGGTGCAACAGATGTCCGACACTGCTTTAACCGCCGCACTGCTATTGACATACGAAACAACCACGGCATTGGGATACCCTGCTTTTAGAGTGAGGAGTCCTTGAACATCCACCATATCGGCAAGAGAACAGGCGGCCTCGGGCTCGGGTGCAATTACTGGGCAATCCGGGACCAAGATGGCAGCTGTTTCGGCCATAAAGTGGACTCCACAAAACACGATCATGCGCGCCCGGGCCTTTGCCGCCGCCCGTGACAATGCCAGAGAGTCCCCTACAAAGTCGGCCACATCCTGTATCTCCGGCCGCTGATAGTTGTGCGCCAGAATCAGAGCACCCTTCTGTTTTGCCAGGAGGCGAATTTTTGCCTTAAGGTCTGCTGATCTTTGTCTGTTGGCAAATTCCATTGCGCTCCCTATCAAGCCACAGGATCACCCGTGTCTGGGATGTCTAGAACAGCCACCTCTTGCTCTCTTACCTGCAGCAATGCTTGCCGAACCGTTTTTCCACTGGGCAGAACCAAGTCGGGGGCAAGTTCCGCAAGGGGCTCAAGAACAAAACGCCTCTCTTCCATACGTGGATGAGGAATGGTCAGCCCCGCGTCGTCGCTTGAAAAACCATCGTACCAAAGGATGTCGAGATCCAACGTCCGTGGCCCCCACCGAACTGTGCGCACTCGCCCCTCTTTGGCCTCGATTTGCAGCAACAAGCGCAATAGTTCTTGAGGTGAGAGAGACGTACTTAGCTCCACAACCTGGTTTAGATAAGAATCTTGCTCAGGCCCTCCCACCGGTGCCGTAACGAACACATTTGAAGCCGCGACCACTCTGGTTTCGGGAAGGCTCGCCAAGTGACCGCGCGCGCGGGCCAAGGCCGCCAACTTATCCCCCACATTCGACCCTAAAGCCACAAACACACGCGCTGCTTTACGATCCGGGCCGACCAGCTCGCTGCCTCCTACTGCTCGCGCCGCAGCTCCACGGCTGCCGACACACTCGACAGGGCGCACGCCACCGGAGGATGAGGCTTCGTCACCTGCACCCAAACCTCATCCACCGGGAATTTGGCCAGAATGCTCTCAGCGGTCACCTGGGCCAAACGTTCGAGTAAGAAGAAGCTGTTTACCGTCGCCACCTCGGTCACTAAATCGATCACCTCGGTGTAATCGATTGTGTCTCTCACCGAGTCAGTCTGAGCTGCCTTGCACTCCTCAAGAGTGAGGCGAATATCGTAAACCAGGCGCTGACCGAGCACCCGCTCTTCTTCATCTACCCCGTGGTGCCCGTAGATCTCTAGACCTTCGATGTAGATGTCCATACCCCCCGTACCTCCCCTTATCTAGCAGGCTAATCCCGACCCGCGTTCTTAACCGCTCGCGCAAGGCGCGCTGCGTCACGGTTCACAGGTATGTCGTGAACTCTAATTACGTGGGCCCCCGCCAGCGTAGCCAACACGGTGGTAAATGCCGTGGCGGTATCTCGCCCCTTAGGCTCAGATATGCCCAAGATCTCCCCCAGGAAGCGTTTGCGAGACGCTCCTATCACCAGTGGCCTACCCAGAGACCTAAAAGCCGCTAAGTTTCGCAAGATCTCCAAGTTATGCGCTGTCGTCTTGCCAAACCCGATGCCTGGATCAATGAGTAGATTTGCCTCCCGTACTCCGTGATCGACAGCCCAATTGAGTCTCTCTACAAAGAAGTCGTAGATTTCGGACACCACATTCCTGTACTGGGGGTTATTCTGCATCGTCTTGGGAGTTCCGAGCATGTGCATGAGGACGACCGGGCAATCAGCATCACGAACCACCGCAACCATCTCCGGGTCCATGCGAAACGCCGATATGTCGTTGACCATGTAGGCGCCTTCAGCAAGAGCTTTCGCTGCCACCTCTGCTTTGTACGTGTCCACTGAGATTCGCCCGGGCAGTTCGGGGGCAAGCGCCCTGATCACCGGCAACACTCGCCTTAGCTCCTCCTCAGCATCCACCGGATCCGCCCCTGGGCGAGAAGATTCACCTCCCACGTCGATAAGGGCTGCTCCTTCCTCCACCATGCGGCGAGCGTGACTTAGTGCAGCGTTTACCTCACGAAAATCACCCCCGTCGGAGAACGAATCCGGCGTAACATTGAGCACGCCCATGAGCAGAGGAAGCTGCGCTAGCTCCAAGGACAGAGAAGATTCGGGAACTGCCTTATCGTAATTGTCGAGTGCTGCCTGAATTGACGAGGCAAGGGCTCTAAGACCAAAAGGTTGCAGCTTCAGCTTCTCGATGAGCCGCTCAAACTGAGCAAGAGTGCCCGTGATAATGCAGTCAGCCTTCTCTCCCCGCCATTCAAACACCTCCCGAGAAATGGCCGCTTCTCCGCCGCGAGCAAGCATTTCCTGTTTGAGGATGTTGGCCGCTCGCAGCTCAAGATCGCGCACACGCACCGCCCGAAAGACGCTCTTTTTCTCCATGATGTTTATGCCCGGCGCCGACACCCGAGCTTGCTTCATGGCGGCTCTCGCTTCTTCCAGGCTTTCAAGTGGCAGCACTTGTGGATGACCGTGGCGAGGAAGCATTGTCAACTAACCAGCGGCTAGGATCGAGGCGATTCTATTAGGGAGAGAACCTCGGCGCGAGTGGCTGGGTTGGTATGAAAGATTCCTCTGACTGCCGAGGTGACAACCTTGGACCCCGGCGCCCGCACACCCCGCATCGACATACAAAGATGTTCGGCCTGGATCAGAACCAACACCCCAGCCGGCTGCAAAGAGCTAACCAAGACGTCGGCTATGGTGCTGGTCAAACGCTCTTGAAGCTGAAGGCGGGCAGCCGCGGTGCGCACCAAACGCACTATTTTGGAAATCCCTGTGATGTGCCCGTTCTTAGACGGGATATAGGCCACATGAGCCACGCCGTAAAAAGGCGTGAGATGGTGCTCACACAGGGAGTGGAAGGTGATGTCGCGCACCAAGACCATCTCTTGGTGCCGATCGGAACAAATGGGAGCCACGATTACCGAGAGGTCCTCGGTGTGACCAGCCATGATTTCCTCGTACATTTCGGCCACTCGCCGGGGTGTATCCCGCAAGCCAGACCGGTCCGGATCCTCGCCAATACCCTCGAGGATCAGCCTTACGCCTTGTTCGATCTTTGTCTTGTCCACGTTGGAGACACCCCGTCACGCGGCTAGGCTACCCCGCCGGGAGCTACCTGCCCTTGACCTTCGGGCTCCTCTTCGCGTAGCCGCGGCTGGCGTTGTACGCGTTTGCTTTCTGCAGCCCGCTTGGCTTTGGCTTCTTCCCGGGCCTTAAACACTTCTTCGGGATCCTCTCCGGCCAGCAAAGCTTCAAACTCTTGGCGATCGATGGTTTCCTTCTCGATCAAGAGCAGGGAGATCTTGTCGAGCTCGTCGCGGTGTTGCGTCAAGATGTCATAAGCGCGCCGGTAGGCCTCGTCGATGACCCTGCGGATCTCTGCGTCGATTTTCTCTGCGGTCTCGTCAGAGTATTCCTGACCCATCCCATAATCACGTCCTACAAACGGCTGGGCCGGATCATGCCCAAAGGTAAGGGGGCCAAGATTCTCACTCATGCCGTACTGGGTAATCATCCGGCGTGCTGTCTCGGTGGCCCGCTGGAGGTCGTTGGCTGCGCCAGTAGTGATGTCGTCGAACCGGATTTCCTCGGCTACACGCCCCGCCAGCATATGGGAAAGTTTGTCGATGATCTCCTTCTTCTTGACCATGAACCGGTCTTCCGTCGGCAAGGTGATGGTGTAGCCAAGAGCCTGGCCCCGGCTGATTATGGAGATCTTGTGCACCGGGTCCGCGTTGGGAAGATAGTGCGCCACCAAAGCGTGACCCGTCTCGTGATAGGCGGTGATCAGCTTTTCTTCCTCGCTTAGAATACGCGACTTCTTCTCCGGCCCGGCAATGACGCGTAGCACCGCTTCATCAAACTCTTCCATCTCAATAATCCGCTTGCGTCTTCTCGCGGCAAGCAGTGCAGCCTCATTGACCAGGTTGGCCAGGTCGGCACCCGTGAAGCCCGGAGTCTGTGCGGCCAGGGTGTCGAGGTCCACATCGGGACCAAGAGGTTTCCCGCGGGTATGAACAGCCAAAATGGCCTTGCGCCCTTCTCGGTCAGGACGATCCACCACGATCTGGCGATCAAACCGGCCTGGCCGGAGCAAGGCAGGGTCGAGGATATCAGGGCGGTTGGTCGCAGCCATCACGATGATGCTCTCGTTGGCTTCAAAACCGTCCATTTCCACGAGTAGCTGGTTAAGCGTCTGCTCACGCTCGTCGTGACCGCCGCCAAGCCCTGCACCCCGGTGGCGTCCTACTGCGTCAATTTCATCAATGAAAATGATGCAAGGCTGATTTTGCTTGGCCTGTTCAAAAAGATCTCTGACTCGGCTAGCACCTACGCCCACAAACATTTCCACAAAGTCAGAACCGGAAATGCTGAAGAATGGCACACCAGCCTCTCCGGCCACTGCTCGCGCAAGTAAGGTCTTGCCAGTGCCCGGTGGGCCAAACAAGAGCACACCCTTGGGAATTCTTGCCCCCAGACTCTGAAAACGCCGCGGATTTTCTAGGAACTCCTTGATCTCCTGTAGTTCCTCTACAGCCTCATCGACCCCGGCTACGTCGCGGAAGGTGATCTTAGGCTGATCAACACTGACCCGTTTGGCCCGCGACTTGCCAAAGCTCATGACGCGGCTTCCCCCTCCCTGCATCTGATTCATCAGGAAGATGAAGAACACGATCATGAGCAGAATGGGAGCCAGCGTGCTTAGGATGCTTACCCAGATGGAACTCTTCTGTGGATCAGTCTTAAACTCGATGTTATTGTCGAGCAAGAACTGCTGCATGTCGTAAGCTTCGGTGAAGCTTACCTCGAAACTCTTGCCCGAATCCTTGAGTTTTCCCTCAACGATTCTGTCCTTAGTCTTGACCGTGACGTCCTTGACATTTCCTTGCTTGACGGCGGCCTGGAAATCGTTGAAGGACATATCCTCCATCCGGCCCGACCCGTAGAACAAATTCTGGACAAAAAAGGCCAGAAGGATTACCAGGAGAATCGGAAACGCTGCACTCTTAAAAAACCTGCTCACCGCAACCCCACAAACTTAAGTAGCCAGGGAGGCCAGATACTACCATAAGGAGGCTGGCAGCCCTCGCAAACTCAATCAACTGCACTCTCCAACACTCCCACAAAGGGAAGGTTCCTATACTTTTCCTTGTAATCCAAGCCGTAGCCGACAACAAACATGTCTGGGATGTCAAACCCCGTGTAGCGGCACTCGAGGTCAGTCACTCGTCGGCTGGTCTTGCTGAGTAAGGTCACAATCTCGAGGCTTGCTGGGTTTCTTGCTTTCAGGCTTTGGCTGAGATACTGCAAGGTAAGTCCGGAGTCAATTATATCCTCAACCACCAGCACATGTCGGCCTTTGATATCGGTGTCGAGATCCTTAAGTATCCGGACCACCCCCGAGCTCTCGGTGGAGTGTCCGTAGCTTGAGACCGCCATGAAGTCCATCTCGAGCGCAAACGGCAGGCGTCTAGCTAGGTCCGCCAAAAAAACAACTGCGCCTTTAAGCACACAAACTAACAATGGCCGCCGATCGTGATAATCGGCAGTTATATCCGCGGCTAGCTGGTCAATTTTCGCCTGTAGCTCGTCCTCAGGAATAAGCACCCGCACAGGCGCCCAATCCAGCGTCATCAGCCGCTCCTTACCGAGAGATTTGTCCGTATGGCCTCTTTTTCTGTCTCGGTCTGCCGAGACATTCTACTCATACTCAGCCGCACTATTGATTTCGTGTCAGCGGTAATTCTACCCTCCTCAGCAGATACTAACCCAGCCACCCACACAATCTGCCCCCCAGATACCACCACAGGCACAAGAGACCTCAGACGTTTTGGCACTTTGAGATCAACCAAGATGTCTTGCAGCTTCCGTACACCGGGCGCCCCTAGAGGACGCAATCTGTCCCCGGGTAGAGGTCCCCGCACAGTAACCGGGGAAGCTAGACACGAGGCATCCAGGTAGGTCTCGCAGGCTACGTCAGGAGCCAAGAACTCCTCGACGTACTCGGCCCTAATTTCTACCTCGCCCCAGCAGACTGACCCAGGAATGCAAAGCTCAGCCGGCGGTGGAGCCAAACGCTCAGACTCTCTTGGGCCTCGACCCCTTTGCTCAATACTGAGCCAGCCATACTCCTTACAGACACGCCAACCGGCAGGCAGCGAGATCTCCTTCGTGCCCCCTGTCCCAAGGATAGACTCAACTGCTATGACAGCTGCTCTTGAGCCCACCAAGCGGCCACGCGCCGCCAGCCACGCATGAAGAAATAACCGCCTAACAGGGGAAGGAAGTGCCTGTAGAGCAACGGCGTTCACCACCGTAACGTTCCTCAGCTGGTCGCCTACTGCCACAGACTTGCTATCGTTGTCCGCGACGTCAGGAGCTACCAAGCTGAGTACCTCGGCCACCACCCAGTCAGCCACAACACGAAACTCGCCAGCCACCTCAGCTGCACGGGCCGCTCCTTCCACCGCTCCCGGCAGAACGTCCTCCCACGCTGGCAGTACCCGCTCGCGGATACCAGTCCGCGCATAGCCAGGGTAGACGTTTCCCCGATCATGGGCATAATCAAGACCCAGAAACGCACAATAAGCCGCTGTCTCTGATCGCCGGCAGGTGAGCAAGGGCCGCACCCACGGCGGATCAACCGCGGCCATAGGAGCAAAGGCAGCGAGTCCGCCATAACGACCAAGCCGGTAAAGCATAGTCTCGACCAGGTCGTCAGCGGTGTGCCCTAAGGCAATTCGATCACATCCTAGTCTTGTCGCCACTGCCAAAGCCGCTCTCCGTCTAAGAATGCGCGCAGCTTCCTGAACATTGCCCTGACTCTTATCCACATGGCAGTGCTCGACCGTAAGGGGAACGCCAAGACGAGCGCACAGGTTTTCCACGAGAAGCTGGTCGGCGTTGCTCTCTTCTCCCCGCAAATGATGGTTGATGTGCAATGCGTGCAAAGACGCTGGCCCGTACTTGCCGGCTTCGCCCGTGCTAAGGAAATGCAGAAGAGCCACGGAATCTTGACCACCCGACACCATAACCAGAGCCCGTGAACCCTCGGGAAATAGCTGCTCCTGACGAATAAGTCGAAGCGCCTTGTGCGCGACTGCGGGCCCGTCCCCTCGGTGCTCGGTTTGTCGTTGCGCGTCTTTCACTTGCTCTCCCGCCCAGACCTGCAAAGGCAAGGGGGCTATATACAGCAAAGGTTTAGCTGGCACACCCAGTCAGTCCGTTGGCCTGGTATTGTACTACCAGACAACGCGGAGGACTCACGTGACAGAGCAGACACAGGAGTCATCAAGCCCAGACCTGGTGCAGCCCGAACCTCTGGTGGTCGTCTACAGCGCAGAGCTTGCTGGCTACAACTTTGGCCCCGAGCACCCGCTCAAGCCAACCCGGTACCAACTGACGATGGAACTGTTGCACGCGTTGGGTTGGCTCGATCACCCAAGTGTGAGCATTGAAGCCCCTCGCCCCGCCACCATGTCTGAACTCCTCGCGGTTCACTCCTACTCATATATCCAGGCTGTGGAGACGGCTCAAGCCATCGCCCGCCGGAGTCATGAGCCCATGGATCTAGCCGTGTATGGTCTGGGAAGTCAAGACAATCCTCTCTTTCCCGATATTCACGACGCTTCGCTTCTTTATACCGGGGCAAGCATCTGCGCCATGAAAGCTTTGCTTGAGCGACGCGCTGTTCATGCCTACAGTCCCGCAGGCGGGCAACACCATGCCCACCGCTCTTACGCTTCGGGCTTTTGCATCTATAACGACTGCGCTGCAGCTATCGCCGCCGCCCTCACAGAGGGATGGCGCGTAGCCTATATTGACCTAGACGCCCATCATGGTGATGGAGTGCAGTCCATCTTCTATGAGGACCCCCGGGTGCTCACCATCTCCATCCACGAGTCAGGCCACTACTTGTTCCCGGGAACCGGAGAAATAGACGAGATAGGAGTAGGAGCTGGCAGAGGGACCAGCCTGAACATTCCGCTGCCGCCTTTTTCGGGCAATGACGCCATCATTGCGGCAGTGGAGAGAATCGTCGAGCCTGCAGTTCATTTGTTTCGTCCTGACGTGGTAGTCACGCAGGCAGGGGCAGATAGCCACCATGCCGATCCCTTGACACATCTTTGCGCAACAATCGAGGTTTTTCCGCAGATTGCAGCCCGACTTCACCAATTGGTGCACGAATGCTGCCAAGGTCGCTGGCTTATTCTGGGCGGAGGAGGCTATGACCCAGCTGACGTCACTCCCCGGGCTTGGGCAGCCTTCATTGGCACAGTACTCGGATACGACACCGATAATGTGAAGCTCCCGGAAAGCTGGCGGCGAGCTTCCCGCGCAGCGGGCGGTGACCCGCCTGCTCTCTTGCTTGAAGACTCACGACCCGCCTATACGGTCTTGGGCGGAGGCGACTTCGAGTCCGTTCTTTCCCAAGTCGAACAAGGACCCCTTGCTATGTTGCGAAAAATCGTTGGCTAAGGAGCCCGCTCCATCTTGCGCAGACTCTTGTCCTTTGCTTATATTGGCTCGCCCAACAGTCCTAAAGGAGGAAGAGAGCATGGGTATTCCCAGAGTCGATCCCGATCTTTGCACTGGATGCGGCATTTGCGAGGACATTTGCCCAGACGTGTTTGAGGTCGGCGATGACGGCATCTCGCACGTGATCGATCCCAATGCGTGTGAGGAGGCCGGGTGCTGCGAGGAGGCCGCCGAGGAGTGCCCCGAGGGAGCAATCACCATCGAGTAGGGGAAACTTAGCGTTCCTCACCCAGCCCTGTCCTCGGATACTTACGCCGAGTCAGGACGCGCAAGAGAAAAGCTGCTCTGCGGAGCAGCTTTTCTCTTGCGCGTCACCCTCGCGCCGGCAGGAAACACCTAGTCCGATGTCGAAAGGTTTTGGCCGAGGAGAAAGGAGACGAGAATAGCATCCAACATGCCACTGGCCTTGGTCCTTGCTTTCCTGGCAACTGGATTGGCCGCGGTTGCCTTAGTTTTCACTTGGCTGCCTCCGAGAAGTAACCAACCAAGAACAACCGGGTGTAAGCCCGAGACGGCCGGCAAGGCTCTGGTGTTAGGACGCAAGGCCGCCCATATCGCGCTATTCCTGCTTTTCGTCGCCACTACCATCCTTACCGCCCTGTGGAGACAGGACGAGCGCCAAGTTGTCTCCAGCTTTCCACTTGTGCACACCCTCTTTCTCGCCGGCTCGATGCTTGTCGCTGGACTCGCCTACTGGTCCCGACGCCAAGAAGCTAGGAGGGCTGTTGATCGCTCAGATGAGGCGGCCATAGACACGCTCACGCACGTGGCAAGTCATCGAGCCTTTCAAGATCGTCTCCGGCATGAGTGTGAACGAGCGTATCGCTTCGGTGACACATTTGTCCTTATCATGCTTGATTTGGACGACTTTCACATGGTCAATAACCGTCACAGTCATCGCGTCGGGGACGAGATTCTGGTTCACCTGGCTGCTAGGGTGCAAAACGAGCTCCGGGAAATCGATCTCCTTGCCCGCTTTGGCGGCGACCAGTTCGCCATGATTCTTCCCCACACCCTGCCCCAAGACGCCGCACACGTGGCCGAGCGCATTCGCCAGAAAATAGCTAGCTGGGCTTTCATTGCTCCCGAAGGTCAGGAAATTAGGTTGACCGTGAGCTTAGGACTCTGCTCTTACCCAACACATGGCGCGTCGCCTCCTGAACTGGTGGATCGAGCTCAACACGCCCTTACACTGGCCAAAGCTCTAGGCGGGAATCAGGTGCAGTCGTATCAGAATGTTCCCGCACTCAAAGATCCGGAGAATGTGGTCTCACTTTCGGCTCGCAGGGAAGCTGTTGTTCAAAGCCTGGCAACCGCTGTGGACTTGCGCGACGGATATACCCATGAGCACTCGAAGTTTGTTTCCGAGCTTGCCGCCGCAGTGGCGAGACACATCGGGCTTGCCGCCCGAGAAGTTTCGCGTGTCGCCGTAGGCGCACTCCTCCATGATGTAGGCAAGATTGGTATTCCGGACTCGATTCTCACCAAAGAAAGCAGTTTGTCTCCTGAGGAGTGGGAATGCGTAAAGAGACATCCTCTTTTGGGCAAGCAGATACTTGAACAGGCACCTGAGCTGGCCGACGTTATTCCTTTGGTCCTTCACCACCAGGAAAGGTACGACGGAACAGGGTACCCCCACCAGTTGCGTGGCGATCGCATCCCGCTGGGCGCTCGAATAATCGCGGTTGCCGACGCATACCACGCAATCCGCTCAAACCGACCGTACCGGCAAGGACGGTCGCATCGCGAGGCCCTTCGCGAGCTACGCCGATGCGCCGGAACGCAGTTTGATCCCCAGATCACAGAGATCATGATGCAGATCCTTGAGACAGACGAGACCATCCGCGCGATCCTTCCGGCCGACCCGGAGCTAGAGAAACTCGGCCGCGCACGCGCTGTCCAACAGCACGCCCTTAGCTACCAGTAGAGTACTGCTAGCCCCACGAGATCGTAAACCAGCACTAGACCGAATACTGCGGCAAAGCAGACGGTTGCCGCCAGGGCCAGACGAAATTTCCGCAGACCCCACAAGACGGTGCTGGCCGCAGCTATCGTCCCGATTTTGAAGATCCATGCTAAGGCGGGCTGAGTATCAAATAGCCACGCCATAACCGGATTGGCCTCGGAGGCTCCCACCAACAGCACGTTGACAGTAAGAAGTAGATCCAGCAAATTGAGCACGTTGGCTGAAACCAACAGCCACACTACCGCGCGCGGCCGCTCGCGTAGCCACCGCAGCACACGATCCACTCTGACCCCTGCACCTTCGGCATTAGTGCGCCTGCGGTCAAAGCCACTTCGCCGCTCGTGCAGCACAAACCATCGTTTCTGCGTACGGCGCTCACCAGTTCGGCGCTCGGGACGTATTGAGCCGGGCCGTGTGTCCATATTTGGAGTATACAGCGCACGTCCTCGTCCAAGAGGACTCTTTTTTTTCTTAACAGACGCGGAACGCCGTTCCGCGCGAACAGAGTTTCTTTGTCACGAGCTGTGTATCCACTGCGGGCAAATTCGCTGCATTTGAAAACTCCACTGTCTTATGTAGAGCCAGAATCGACATCCACGCTTACTGGCACGGATCCCTCTTCTTGGTAGAGAGGCTCGCCTTCCTTTAGCCGGCGCCATGTACGATAAAGTACCGGACCAGCATAACCAAGCCCCAAGAAAGCAAGGATGCCAGCAATACTGATCACATGCCCAGAGATGTAGCGGAAGATGATAGGCGCGGTAAGCGTGCCCAGAAGCGCCGCTATTTGACCCGACGTCTGCTCCAAGCCCTGCACAGTTCCCAGCCACCGCGGCGGAACGACCTGAACCACGAAGGCTTGCTTGGCCGGCAAGGACCAAGCCACAGCCAGTCCCTCGATCACGCTTACTACCAGAAAGAGCGTGAGGTTCCGGGTGGACCCGTAGATAATCCAGGCCGCGGCTGATACCGCTTGTCCTGAAAACATAAGAAACCAGCGACTGTAGCGATCGGCCAGATATCCGCCGACGAACGAGAACAGCATGGGTACACTAAAAGCCACCCAAGTTAGACCGACAAACGTCATGGATGCGCCCAAATGACGCAGCCAGAGACTCCACACCACCTCCCAAACTCCCATGGCGAAGTTCAGCGTAGCCGCAACCACGATGAAGGCGAACACCGGTTTTGTCACCAAGCGGCGATACGAGGGAGGCTTAACTTTTTCGGCCCGCCTCTTCCGGGCGTGTTCTGGCTCTCGCACTACCAATAACAAGGCGAGCGCAGTTAGAGCCGACAAGGCGCTTCCAAACAGAAAGATCGTATAGAACGCCCACTTGCCTTGCCCACCGCCCAGGCTGTAGAGAGGCACGGCCACCACAGGCCCAGCCACCAAACCTCCGAATTGCGCAGTGGTAAGCCAACCGTAAGCTCTGCTGCGAGTTTCTGGGCGCGAGAGTTCGGCTACCAAGGCCTGGCTAGCAGGGCTCACAGCTGCCGTGCCGATTCCTTCAAGAAGCCGAAAGAAGGTGAACCAAGCCGGGTGAGTCGTAGACACAAAAAGAAACGTGGAAACCGCGAAAAGACACGTGCCGGCCACTATCATTGGCTTGCGCCCAATCCGGTCGCTTAGGCGCCCGAGAGGAGCCGCAAACAAGAACGTTCCCACGTAGTAGAAGGCAGCAATAACCCCAATCAGACTAACCGAGGCATGAGCCTCTTCTTTGAGAAACACAGGCAGGTAGGGCAGGATGGCTCCAAAACCCGCCCAAACCACAAAACCAGCCGCGCATATGACACCAAGCTGAAACGCCTCGCTATTTCTGTGTTCGTCCTTCATGACTTGTAGGCCAGCCCAGGTTGTGGGAACTTTGCAGTATGCGAACATTACGCGCGCGGCCCACGCGAAACCAAAGCAAGAGCCGCCATGATACGTCGCATAGTTAGCAAGGCTATCACGCCATCACTGATAGCGAAGTCTACGGGAGGATTGATGGTTGACCATCCGGGACCCGATTTTCAAAAGAAAACGTCATACGTGCGGGACACCTTGCCGGAGCGAGAACCGGACTGGCGCACGCGGCCAGCCACGTACAAGTTTTACAGCCACGCCCCGGTGATCAGTTTGCCCTCTCCTCTACCCCAGCCGGATGAGGAGGAGCAACTGGACCTGTGGACCTGCGTTGCCCGGCGCCGGAGCGTACGGGCATACGGAGCAACGCCGTTAACTCTAGTTGAGCTTTCCCGGCTGCTGTGGGCCTCCACTGGCATTACCTCGTCGTATACCACCCCGCATGGACAGGAGTTTTTCCGGGCTGCCCCGGCAGCGGGTGCCCTCTACCCCATAGAGACCTATCTTGTGGTCAACAAGGTGGAAGATTTGGAGCCCGGGCTGTACCACTATCGAGTAGCAGGCAAAGACATCCTCGAGCGCCCAATAGTGGAGGGTAGTCATTCACTCGAGCAGCTGCGCACCGGAGATCTGAGAGCCGAGATTGCCGCTGCTGCGCTAGATCAGACCATGTGCGCGCGAGCAGGTGTGGTTTTTGTGTGGACTGCTGTTTTCGCCCGGTCTGTCTGGAAATACGGGGATCGTGCTTACAGGTATATTTATCTAGATGCGGGCCACATCGCCGCTCACGTATCGCTTGCCGCGGTAGCGTTAGGACTAGGCAGCTGCCCAGTGGCAGCCTTCTATGACGATGAGGTGAACGCCCTGCTCGGGGTCGACGGCGAAACCGAGGGAGCGGTTTACATGACCACGGTGGGGAGACCGGTGCGGCCCTTCAGAGCCGAGACCAATGCGCGCTTGACACAGAGACCGAAGGAGTAAGCGGTTAGGTCACGCTAGCGACGGCTGGTCATTCCTGGCTTATCACCGCAGGTTTGAAGTCCTGCCACCGCGGATACTATCCACCCAGAGGCCCGCGCGGATCCAGAGCAGATTCCGCCCGGAGTCACGCGGAGTCGGGGTTGGCTGTGCCGATTCGACACTCGGACGGACATGAGTCACGAGTTAGCGTCCCAGCGGATCCGGTGGGGTGAAACACCTAGGGCAAGGAGGATTCATGGAGATCGACGCCTACGAGGTCATGCGGGAGTGGGACCGAGAAACAGGTATGAAGCCTCGCAGCAACGAGGAACTTGACCGTGAAGTTCCCTGCCTGATATCTGGTGATTATGAGGATTGGAAAAGGCGGCTCGAAGCTCGCGATATCGAGGCGATTAAGGAGGGCATGCGCGTTTGGGGTCTTCCTATCGCCCCTCTGCAGCCGTTTGCGGTAGACGAACGGATACAGACAGCCGAGCGGCCGTTCGCGCCCGAGGAATAGACGAAACGGCGTCGACACGACGATGTAGGCAGGGGGGCGCGGGCTATGCCCGCGCCCCCCTGCGTTTACTTCCCAGCACCGTCGCCAGCCAGAGGCCGCTTACTGGACGATGATGGTGCCGTCGCCCAATGACTCTTGGACCGTCTTGGTACCATCCCAGCTGCTTGAGTACCATAAACCGCCGTTTTTAGCGGACTTCTGGACCGTGACAGCCAGCTTGTCGGGGCTCCCGTTTGGCGCATCTGTCATCGCCAGCTGAACAATCGCCCCGCCATCCAGGGAGACCGTCTCGACGAGCTCCATCGCCTCGTTGAAGACAAGTTCTTTGACGGTCGCCTTGGCGCTGAACGTGGCAGTCTTTGTGGCGGCATCGACGTTGAGACTGGCTATCGCGTTCGTGTCCACCCGATAGTAGTGGAGCTTGTTGTCCCGGGTGCCGTCCGGCTTGTAGTAGCTAGTGATCCGGATACTCACTTTGCCCTGGGGGTTCGTGCCGCTCTTGGTGTAGGTGACGTTGAAGTTGGAGACACTCGAGCCCCGAAGCGCACCTGCAGACTTAGCATCACTTAGACAAGCGTTGCTGCCGATGATCTGCCCGCTCTTCGCCCGAGCCACGGTGATCGAGGTCACGTCATTCCCCGTGTAGGCTCCGCCAATCACGATCCGCACATACCAGATCGCATTCACCTCGGTGCTCTTCAAGTTGAACTGGGAGATGGCACCTGCGGTACCCACGCTACCATCGTGGATGTCGACCAGTCCCACGTGCAGATCCTGAGCATTTCCGACCTTCGTCCACGGACCGGTACTCGTCGGTCCGGTGTAGAACGAAATCCTTGCGGCCCGGACATCACCAGGAGACCCGTCGCTAGCATCCTTGAATGTCGCGACCAAGGTCACAGTGGCCCCGTCGCTGGTAGGAGTCGCGGTCCAGTAGACGTCTTCCCCTGACCAGAAGCTCTGGCCGACCCGCTCAGCATCCTCTGGTAGCACACCGAGCTTGACCGGCGGCTGTTCGCTGTTATCTGAATTCGACCAGTTGGGGTCGCTACTCGTGAAGACCGCTTCCACGTCCCAAGGACCGCCGGGCAGGTTCCAGATCTGGGTGATAAGGGTGGCCACAGCCTCGCCCGCACCAGTAAGCTGGACGGGAGCCGGCCCGTATGAGAGCCCGTTGATCCTGAACGTGACCGTTCCCGCGACCGAGAATTCACCAGACGTCTCAGGTGTCACCACCGCCCACAGGGTGACCAAATCGCTGTACTGGACCCAGGCCGCGCTCCGGTACGCCTTTACGTCGGTCTCGACCTGTTCCACCGCCAGAGTCCCATCCACGTACGTGATCGGGCCGTAGTTAGTAGTCTCCGTCAATCCGCCGGAGAACGTGATCGGGTAGGTGCCCACAGGGCTGGCGGCTGTCGCTGTAGTCGTCAAAGTGAACCCGAGGTCAAGGGACTCAAGGGTGTCTGAGAACTTTACAGGCGTCGCTGAAGCTGTAAGCTCGGGCACCGGGGCCCCGAATACCTTGGTCTTGTTCTCTGCCGTCACAGTAAGGGCCCGCTTGGTGATGGTGAGGTCGGCGCCCTTGAAGGTGAGGTCGTAGTTAGCTCCGCTGTTGCCGTCACTTATGG
>JAOAGT010000005.1:93455-101730 GCA_026415615.1 Thermoleophilia bacterium
GCTCGGGGTCAGGATCGCCGTAGACCTTGGTCTTAGCGTCGGCGGTCACCTCGATGGCCCGCTTGGTGATGGTGAGGCTGGCGGGCACGTAGGTCACATCGTAGTATGCCGGGAACGTCAAGGTTCCCCGTTGGATGGCGTAAGTCCCTACGTTCTGCCCCGCTACACGAGTTAGACTGCCAGTCGCACTGTCACCCGGTAGAAGCGACCCCGACGTGATCTGGTATGTAAGCGCCGGGTCGGGATCGCCGTAGACCTTGGTCTTGGGATCCGCGGTCACAGTGATCGGTATCTTGGTGCTGCTGGCTACAAAGCCAAAGTTGACGCCGGTACGCTGTTCGTTCTTCATAGTAAAACTGCGGCCCTTGGGGAACAGGTCGGTGCTGAGTGCGCTTACATCTTCTTCTCCTCCCGTCGTCTCGGCCGGGCCAGCAGTTGAGACCTGGGTCCACCCAGTCACCTTTACGACCGCAACGATCACGGAGTCGTTGTTACCAACGGAGAGGTTGTCGTACGAGCCGTCGGTAGTCGTCACGGAGCTGATAAGAGCTTTCGTCGAAGCATTGTATGCCCGCACGGTCCAAGTCCCGGCGCCAGAAATCAGTGACTCCCCGGGGTCCTGGATTCCGTCCCGATCAAGGTCTCGGAAGAGGATTCCGGAGATCTTCTTGTCATCCGTGAAAGTCGTAGTGGCCACCCTGCCCGTCTGGTTGCCCGTCGCCACCACGTCGTAGTCAGAGATAAAGTAGGAGGCGATCCACAGCACCACGGTTATGGTCCCGTCCTCTTGCACCTCCGCGTCCGTCTCGAAGAACCAGGTCTTGCCGATGGTGTCGTTCACGACCACGTGCACCGTAGTGTCGCCCTGCCAGTTCTCCCCGGTCAGGGTGACTTTGGACCCCGGCAAGTAGTCAGACTGGTCCGACACTATGGTGGGAGCGAGGACAGCAGGTGCCGGCCCAGCCGCAGGTTCGGACGAAGTCGCCGGCTCGGTGGCACTTGTCGGCTCAGGCAGAGTGCTAGGTTCCGGGGGGAGCGTGGACTCCGTAACCGAGGAAGTACTCGTGGAAGGGACTCCTCCCTCGTCCGAGAACGCCAAGCTCGCTGAACCGGTCACAAGCAACAAGAAAAGCAAGACCCCGAAAAAAAGCAGGGGGAAGTGTTTGGAACCCGCCGTCAACTTCAGTTTCATGGAGCGCCTCCTCTGGGTCACCTACTGACCAAAACCCGCATCATGCGGGCCCGCGCGACCCATCGCCGTCTTTCCCGCGTACACCGGCCCGGAAAGCATGCGGGCGGCCAGGCTGCCAACACCCCGGCAGCCTGGCCGCCCGCATAAGCTTCGTTCGTAAAACTTAACGGGCCCGTCGGCTTTGCGCCCCCGCCTCACAACGGGTTTGCCCTTATCGTGGTATGCGGCCCAGTCTCCCTGCTTCCGGCTCGGTCTGAGTTTCATCTTAACATTAAACCGTCAGAAGGTATGCACATTAGCGTATGTGAAGTTGCGATCTCTCGTTGCTTATGGGAATGTGAACAACAAACCGGTCGGAGAACACACGCCAAGAGACATGGTTAGGCTAGTAGTCAACGCAGATGATTTTGGAAGGAGCGAGAGCGTCAACCAAGCTGTGATCCAAGCCCATCGGGAGGGCATAGTCACTAGCGCCAGTCTAATGGTTACGGGCAAGGCCACTGCGCAGGCAGTTGAACTGGCTCGGGCAAACCCAGGCCTTGGAGTTGGACTGCACATTGTGCTCACGCGCGGCCGGGCAGTGCTGCCGCCGGAGGAGATCCCGCATTTGGTGGACAAGAACGGGAACTTCGCAGGCAGACCGGTGCTTGCTGGGCTGCGCTACTTTTTTTCGCGCCGAGCCCAAAGAGAGCTCGCCAAAGAACTCGAGGCTCAGTTTGAGGCCTTTCTTTCCACCGGCCTGACTCCGTCACACGTGGACAGCCATCATCACATCCACCTTCATCCCAAAGTGCTCAAGGTGCTCCTGGCGCTGGCGCAGAAGTATGGCGGCTTGCCCATCAGAACCCAAGTAGCTGACAACCTATTCCTGAGCCTCCGCCACGAGCGGCGCTACCTCGTCAGAAAATTGCTTTGGAAGGTCGTGTACTCAATCCTCGGATTTCTTGCAGCAGCACGAGCAAGAAGGGCGGGACTCCCCACAGCACGGAGGACCTTCGGCCTAATGCAGTCGGGTCGTCTAACTCAGGAGTACCTGGTTGATGTCGTCAAGCACCTGGCCCAGTACTCTGCGCTATCACAGCGTGGTTACCAAGTATTTGAGATCTATTGCCATCCCTCGCTTATCCGAGAGAGCCCGCGCTTCGGGCCAAATCCTGGAGATCTAGCGGCGGTAACGAGCCCCAAGTTGAGCGAAAAGCTTGGTGCATGCGGAGTCCGACTAACAAACTATTGGTGCCTCAAGCAGGAAGATCGGACCATCTAGGGAGCCGCCAAATCGTTGGGACTTGGGACAGGCCATGGACAAATTAGTCTTTATCCTTCCCGTCGCAAGCTGCATCTACTTGCTAATAGCGTGCGTTTGGGTACGTGAGTTCTTTGTCAGCAAACGCAACTTGCAATTCCCTGCAGATTTTGCCCCGCCCGTGTCAATCCTTAAACCAGTCAAGGGTGTCGATGCGGGCGCCTACGAAAACTTTGCCAGCTTCTGCCAGCTTGACTATCCGAGATACGAAATCTTGTTCGGCGTGGCGGATCCAAACGATCCGGTCGTCAGTGTGATCGAGAGACTTAAGGACGATTTCCCTCACATACAGATGAGGTTACTCGCTGGCATCCCCCAGAGGCTGCCCAACCCCAAGGCCAGCACGCTCAGTGTCCTTAGTAAAGAAGCTGCATACGACATCCTGGTTATCAGTGACAGCGACATAAGGGTAAAGCCCGAGTACTTAAGGAAGGTCGTTAGCCCGCTTGTCGACCCGTCCGTAGGTCTTGTGACTTGCGCGTACAGAGGTGTTTCACCTATCACGCTTACTGCCAAGCTTGAGGCGCTGTACATGGGCCTAACCTTCTTGCCGGAGGTTGTGGTCGCTCGCCGCTTTCTTGACATGCGGTTCGCCCTTGGAGCAACCATGGCCATCAGAAAACAAGATCTAGAGAAAGTCGGTAGCTGGGATGCTTCTGGTCACTACCTTGCGGAGGACAGCCGCGTGGCAGTGTTAGTGGCGGAAAGCGGCAAGAAGGTACTTCTCTCTCATTACATCTGCGACACCTATCTTGGTTCCACTACCTGGGACGAACAATGGCATCGTGAGGTTCGCTGGGCAAGGACAAACCGCGTGAACAGGCCGCGAGAGTATCCCGGGATCATCCTTACTTTCGCCATCCCCTTGGCAGTGGTTCTGCTGCCAGTGGCCCCAAGAAGTGTTGTGAGCTGGGCAATCGTAGCCGCCACTTTATTGGTTCGCCTCCTGACTGCCTGGTTGATCGCTGGATACACGGAGAGCAGGTTTCTCAGGCGCATGTTGTATCTGCTCCCCTTGCGCGACTTTCTCTCGGCGCTTGTCTGGTGCGCAGGACTCGGTGGGCGCAAAGTCAAGTGGAGAGGACAGACGCTAAGACTGGCCAAGGACGGTCGGATACTAAGTTCAACGAACTAACAGTGTAGACCCTGATAACCAACACATGCCGTGCACTCGCCCACCAATGATGCTAAGATCGTGCTCCTTTTCTAAAGGCCTGGCTAGACGCAGCCGATCTATCCAGGGAAACGTGTTTGGCCACGGCCCAAAGAAAAGGCGGTATCGCGCGTGATTAGGGAGTTAGAGTTTGTGTGATAAGTTCTTGAAGAAGCCCTGAACATACCGGGCTTCTTCTCCGATGTCTGTTGATGCCCCCCACGAGAACCACCGGACGCCACAAAATCAGGCTAGTCCGTCCCGTTAAATCTGTCCAAAGCCCTGCAGACGTAATTTCAACCAACTTTAAGAACGAAAGGAGCAGCGATGAAATCGGTCAGGGCAACCCTGCTTACGCTTGTTGTAGGCTTGACAGCAGTACTTGTCTTGGGCAGCTGCACAACTGAGCCAAGCAAGACAACCTCTACCGCAGACAACGAGACGGCAACTACCAGCACTACTATCGCGACACTAAACACATACAGCGACCCTGACTACGGCTTCTCTTTCGAGTACCCGTCAGATTGGGACATCACGCAGAACGCGCCGGCCGAGGTATCGGCGGGCAGTCAGTCGGTGAAGGACATCGCGGTGTATGACCCTCAAGGAAGTAAAGCCGGCGGTTCTCCTGCAAATGGGGTCCAGATTTCCGTTTATAAGCTGCTGGTATCAGTCGACGAAACGATTTTGGACGCCGTGAAGGCAGAGATTGAACAGGTCCTTGCTAATATGGAGAACCAAGATCCGAGCTGGCGCCGCCTGGAGAACCTGACCAGCACTCACGTAGGCGGAGTCCCGGGGTTCAAGATAAGTTACGAATTCTCGCTCCAAGGGACCCCCGCAAAGTCAGCCATGTACTTCCTTTTTGACAAGGACGTGCAGTATCAGATCTCATTCCAGACAACAGCGGATGACTGGAGCAGTTACCAAGACGAGTTTAGCCGCGTACTGGAAACCTTTTCTCTAGCCCGCGCTATCGGGACCTATACTGATCCCGACTACCATTTTTCGTTTCAGTACCCAGGTACCTGGAAAGTGGAAGCCACCAAAACGCCGGCCGACGTTAGCAGCGGCAGCGCCCCAGTGAAAGACCTGACCGTCTATGATCCCCAGGGAGCTGTCATTAGCGCTCACCCGGTAAACCTTGTACACATCGCCATTTATGAACTCAGGAGCTCGGTGGACAAAATGGGCATGAGTTCCGTCAAAACAGAAATTCAGTCGTTACTGCGTGATATCGAACGTCAGGACCCGAGCTGGCAACGGCTTGAGGACTTGACCGAAACGCAGGTGGCTAATCTTCCGGGATTTAAGATAGCCTATGACTTCTCACTTCAAGACACGCCTGCACGGACTGCCTTCTATTTTCTCTTCCACAAGAACGTGGAGTTCCAGCTCCTCTTCCAGACAGTGGCGGAAGATTGGTCTAGCTACCAGGAAAAGTTCGGCATCGTATTAGATAGCTTTTCTCTGGCGACGCCGGTCCAGTAGTAAAAGTCTGGAGGGAAGAGCTGTCTAGCAGACCTTACGGCGGCTTTACTTGCGGAGGGGTATCTTGTGGGCGTAAGCACAAGTAGGAGGCAGTGTTGAGCAACATGGAAAACACTAGCAACGAAGACGTCACGACAACCCCTGAGCAGCCCGCAAGCTCGGTCCCGGCGGAATCCGTCTCCGCGCAGTCTAAGCCTGAAGAACAGCGCAGAGGCTGGTTCACTCGCGGTTGGCACTACGCCGTGGCCGCTGCGGTGCTTATCGTGGTGGCGGGAGCTTTCTTTGCGGCTGGCTGGTTTGCCTCGGCCCATGAAGACCGGCACGATCGAGCTTGGCTACAAGAAAAGAAGGAGCATCTCTATCCGCGCGAACGAGGTTTTTATCGAGGGGGTCAGAACAATCCCAGAGTTCCCTCTTCTCCGCGGGTTCCGTCCGCTGAACAGGCGTATCTGGGAGTAGGAGTCTCAACCGTTACTCCCGAGCTAAGGCAGCGATTTGGCCTTTCAACTGACACTGGAGCCCTAGTTCTCTCGGTCGATCGCAACGGACCAGCCTTCCAAGCGGGTCTCCAGCGCCTGGACGTCATCACCAGCATCGACGGGACGCCTGTCAGGACACAGCAGGATGTACTAGACGTCGTGACCGCGAGAAAGCCCGGCGATACCGTGTCGATCGTTGTCAACCGAGACGGCCAGGATTTGACCTTTCAGGTAGAGCTGGGTGCACGGCCCGTGGCCGCACACGGGTAGTGCGGGTGTAGCGGCAGGTCCCAGCGCGCGTCGGTGTGGCCGAGCACGCGTCGGTGGGGTTGAGTGCCCGTCGTGTTGTCCTGCTAGCCGCCTCGCAGGGCGAGCGGTCGTTTAGCCGCTCGCCCTCAGGCTAGGGTGAAAGGCGGATAACGGTCGGTCGTGAGCAAGATCGCATAGGCCGAGACCCTAAGGGACCACCGGTAGACCCCAACTACGTAATCAAAGAGACTCCGCGGATAGCGGCCAGTGAACAAGATGGCAAACCAAGCAATCACCACGCACACCATGGCCCCAATCCAAAGGAACCATAACACCACCCAGTGCGGCACCGCTAGCAGCCATTTCACTATGGGAAGCCACCGGTTGAGGTCCGCCGCCTGAGGATACGGGATATCAAGATGCACGGCCTGCTCTTCGTCTGTCGAGGGATACTCGTCCCGCAGGAGTAACGCGTACGCGCCCACTCGTGCCGTGAAGCGGGTTAGCTCCAGGTTCCAGTCAAACCACCAACGCGGATACTTGCGCCGGAACAGAAGCATGAGGAGCACTGGGAAGAAGAGGATTCCACCCACCGCCCATGACCATGAGTAGCTCTCTCCTTCTATAGAGATATTGCCGGAGCCCACAAGCGCCAAGATCACACCTATAGGAATGATCCACAAGAAACGCAGCCCTGTGGTCAGGCGATTGAGCGGTCTGTCGGGGTAGTCAACTGAGAAGCTGAGGGGGAAGCCGTTTGGGGAGTCCATTGCACGCCTCCGATCTTCCGCGCGGGCGTTTTGCACGCTGGTGTTTGTCTGGACTGGGCTTACTCTGGGTTAGTAATAGCGCACGCCGCCAAAGGCAGAACGCACGCTGCCAAAGGCACAATACCACGTAATGGCGGCATCCAAACCACGAATCCCCTAATGCCGGAGGCGGGACTCGAACCCGCACGGGCATAGCCCCACGGTGTTTAAGACCGTTGCGTCTGCCTTTCCGCCACTCCGGCCCGGCCATTCCGAAGGCAGTGGTGCCTCTGTCAATAGCCCTACTGCAGCTTCGGCTGCCGCAGTGCCCTGTAAATTACCACGTTCCGCGACCTATTTTCGCCCCCAGAGAACCAGCCCCTCGAGCAGATCTCGCTCCGATACGACCAGCTCCTCGTAGCCCAGGGTGTCCATGGCCGCCAGCAAGACCACTGCGCCCCCGGGGAGTACTGGCGCACGACCCTGCTGAACACAAGGAAGTGCGGCCCTTTGCCGCGCGCTAAGGCCGACCAGCATCTCAAGCAGATTACCCACACTTTCCCGCGAAAGTCTCCGGTGGTGAATGACCTCAGGATCGTAAAGCTTAAGCCCAGCGTCTAAGCTGGCCAGAGTGATAACCGTGCCGGCGACACCTACTAGGATCGGGCTCGAGCAGGGGTCCTCCAGACCGCAAGTTTCTAACGCACGGGTGATATCAGGGGGCTGGTCGACCTTCTGGTCTGAGAAACCCAAGGTTCTCCTTACTCCAAACTGGTGCGCTACCTGTCCGAAAGCTGCCCGTGCTTCTTCATACGCCCCAGCTATTTCCATTTGGGTGGGTGGATCCGTGTGAAGCCAGGTTTCCGTTGCCCGGCTTGCGCCCAAAGCCAGGCTGACCGAGCGCAAACATCCGTTCTGGTCTTTCCGCGTTAGCTCCGTACTACCCCCACCTATGTCCAGCACAACAAGGTCGCCGCCAAGGTCCGAAGACACCCCAGAATAAGCCAACTCGGCCTCCAGCAAGCCGGGAAGTACGAAAGCGGCGACGTTGTGGGTCTCTCCCAGCTCTCGGATGAATTCCTCCCCGTCTGCTGCCTCACGAGCTGCACTGGTACCAGCAAGTACTATCTCTTCGGCGCCTAATCCTCTCGCCTCCGCGACGAAGCGACGCACGGCCTCAGACGTTCTCTCCCGGGCTGCCTTTCCAAGCTTTCGCCCAGAGCCAAGGCCCTGTCCTAGCCGGGTAATCTCCGCGCGTCTTACCAGCGGCCTTATATGGGAGCCGTCGACTTGGGCTACCAACAATCGGACCGATATGGTGCCCACGTCTATAGCCGCCCTAGTTACTTTCCGAGTCACGCCGCCCCTTTCACTGTTACACCGCGCCTCTTGCTGTTACACCGCGCCTTTCACTTGTTGCACGGCGCCTTTCACTCCTTGTCCCACTTTTTGCATCGCCGGTCTTGACACCAGCACTCCTCAAGCGGCGGAAGAAATAGTCGCCACAGCCCTTCCAACTCCTGCGCTAGCTTGTCAGGCACGGGTTCCTCCCCCTTCAGCCAGCCATTCTGTACCGCAAGCCAAGCCGCCGCGTGAGCGTGCAAGCAGGACGCCAGGTGTGCGCCGGCCTGGCCACCCACTCCCGTTTCTTGGAGGCGG